>VAXG01000135.1 GCA_005883355.1 Actinomycetota bacterium
GAAAGGGCGTGCATCTGTGCCTCGAGACCCGGCCCGCCGACCGCAGCCATCAGCTCCTCGTCCGGGACCTCGGCGCCGAGGACCTCCTTTGCCGCATGTCTCATCGAGGCGAGGATGATCGCGCCGGAGTCGATCACCGTGCCGTCGAGATCGAAGAGGACGACCGGAAAACGCATCTCTTCGATGCTAGCCAGGCGGAGAGCGCAGCCAAACCGACCAGGGCTCGACACTCTCGACGACAAGCGTTCCGTCCGCCCACGGGTCGTCTGCGAGCCGAGCGCGGACGTCGGCCTCGCTGTCGGCGTCGAAGACGAGCAGCGCGTAGTCGCCGTCGCCGCTCCCGACGGGCCCGCCCAGGAAGATCAGGCCTTCCTCCGTCAGCCCGTCCATGAAGGCGGCGTGCTCGTCCCAGGCCGCCTGCTCTCGCCGGCGACGCGTGTGATCCCAGCGAGGCCCGGGGACATGCTTGACGAGGAAGTAGTCGGTCACGGTTTCAGTACATCACGCGCTCGAGATAGAGCCCAGAGGCTGGAACCGTCGAGCCCGCCTCGTTGCGCGGTCGTCCCTCGAGCAGCGGCACGATGCGCTCCGGCGCCAACTCGAGCATCGTGCCGACGAGCGTCCGCACCATGTGCCGGAGGAAGCTGTCGGCCGTGATCTCGAACTCGAGCGCGTCGCCGCGATGGTGCCACCTGGCCGCCAGCACGTTGCGCCGGAACATCTGGTGCTGCGTCTCGGTCGGCGTGAACGCGCGGAAGTCGTGCTCGCCCACGAGCAGGTCGGCCGCGGCGGCCAGACGCTCCGAGTCGATTGGGCGTTGGTACCACCAGGAGCGGTGTTCCTCGAACGGCGACCGCTCGCGACGGCGCCAGATGCGGTAGCGGTAACTGCGCGAATGCGCAGAGTGCCGTGCGTGAAAATCGGGCGACGCTTGGCTCGCGGAGACGATCGCGACGTCGTGCGGGAGTGCGGCGTTGAGCGCGTCGGCGACTCGCGGCGCAGGCGGGCCGCCTTCGACGTCGACGCTGACGACGTTGCCGAGTGCGTGCACCCCGGTGTCGGTCCGCCCGGCCACGGCAAGCCCCGCGAACAACGGGAAGACGTCGAGTGCTTCGCGCAGGACCCCTTCGACCGTACGCAGCCCCGGCTGCATCGCCCAGCCGTGAAAATTGGTGCCGTCGTACTCGAGCGTTAGCTTCATCCGCACGTCAGGCTCCCCTCACTCTGTTTGTCAGGTTTGCCTTATGCTCTGATGATTTGCGGTATGTTTGATACACTCTACAAGTGACCGAAAAGCAAGCCTTCCTCCTGCAGCGAGTGCAGCCGGCGATGGTGGGCCTCATCGACGGGTCGCTCTCGACGCTCGCGCCGATCTTCTCCGTCGCGGTCGTCACCCACAAGCCGCACTACGCCTTCGTCGCAGGCGTCGCGACCGCGTTCGGGGCAGGAATCTCGATGGCGTTCTCCGAAGGGCTCTCGGACACCGGCGAGTTCACCGGCCGGGGAAACCCGATGGTTCGCGGCGGCATCACCGGAGCCGGAACCTTCGTGGGCGGAATCCTGCACACGCTGCCGTTCCTCATCCCCCACTATCAAGCGGCGATCTACTCCGCGATCGCGGTCGTCGCGCTCGAGCTACTCATCCTCGCCTGGCTGCGCTGGAAGTTCTTCGAGGTCGGTTTCGTCCGCGCGCTCGCCTCCGTCACGCTGGGCGGCGTGATCATCGCGGCGGTCAGCGCGGCGCTCGGCTCCGCGGGCTGACCCGCAGCGTCAAGCCGTCCACGCCGGTGACCTGAACGTTCTCGCCGGGCACGAGAGGAACGTCGGAGATCGCCTCCCACAGCTCACCGCCTACTCGGACCTGAGTCGGCGAGCTGACGACGGCCGTCCGGCCGACGAGGGTCTCGACGCCGGTGGCCGCACGGCGACGCCGCGACCACCTCAGCAACGCGAGCGACTCGGCGACGTCGATGAGCCCGCCGGCGACGACTGCCACGATCCCCCACGGGGAGGGCAGGACGAAGATCGCCAGCAGGATCGCTCCGAGCAGGAGCATGCCTTCGCTGCGCTAGGACGCTGCGGTGCCCGCCGGCGACGACGCCCCCGGCGGCTCGTAGTCCACGAGCTCGAGGTACACCATTTCCGCGGCGTCACCGAGCCTAGGGCCGAGCTTGACGATCCGCGTGTAGCCGCCCGGCCGCTCTGCGAAGCGCGGGGCGACGTCCGCGAACAGTTGGTGGACGACGTCCTGCGAGCGCAGCTCGGCGAGCGCGAGCCTCCGCGCGTGGAGGTCGCCGCGCTTGCCGAGCGTGATCATCTGCTCTGCGAAGGGCTTGACCGCCTTGGCCTTGGCCACGGTGGTCTTGATCCGGCCGTGCTCGATCAGCGCCCCCGCGAGGCTCGAATAGAGCGCCTTGCGGTGCGCCGAGTCACGCCCGAGCTTCTTGCCGGCCCGGCGATGGCGCATTTCTAGAGCGGGCCCCCGCCGCCGCTCTCGTCGCCGCGCAGGGTCAGGCCGTGCGCCGACAGCGTCTCCTTGACCTCCTCGACCGACTTCTTGCCGAAGTTCGGGATCGCCGCCAGCTCGTTCTCGGTCTTGACGACGAGGTCGCCGATCGTCTCGATGCCGACGCGCTTGAGGCAGTTGTACGAGCGCACGCCCAGCTCGAGCTCCTCGATCGGGAAGTTCTCCATGCCGTGGGCAAGAGGCATCTCCGCCGGTACGCCGTCGCCGCCCGGAGCCGCGGCGGACTCGCCGAAGCCCTCGATGCGATCGAGGTCGGTGAAGATGGCCAGCTGCCTGATCAGGATCTCGGACGCCTGGCCGATCGCGTCCTTGGGGCTGATCGAGCCGTCGGTCGTGACGTCGAGGCGCAGCTTGTCGTAGTCGGTGCGCTGACCGACGCGTGCCGCTTCGACGTCGTAGGCCACGCGGCGAACCGGCGAGAAGATCGAGTCGATCGGGATGACGCCGATCGTGTGCTCCGGCCCGCGGTTCAACTCGGCCGGGACGTAGCCGCGTCCGCGGCCGATCGTCAGCGTCATCTCGAGCTTGCCCTTGTCCGAGAGATGGGCGATCTCGAGGTCCGAGTTGAGGATCTCGAGCTCGGCCGGAGCCTCGATGTCGGAGGCCTTGACGGCGCCGGCGCCGCGCTTCGCGACGTGCACTTCGATCTCGGGCGATTCGCCGTGCAGACGGCAGACGAGGTTCTTGAGGTTGAGGATGATGTCCGTGACGTCCTCACGAACACCCTGGAGCGTGGTGAACTCGTGCGAGATCCCCTCGATCTTGACCGAGGTGACTGCAGCGCCCTCGAGCGACGAGAGCAGCACGCGACGCAGCGAGTTGCCGAACGTGTAACCGAAGCCGCGGTCGAGCGGCTCGATCTCGAAGACCCCACGCTGCTCGTCCAACTCCTCGTGGACGATCTTCGGGACCTGAAACTCCATCAAGCTTGTGCGAGTAGCCAATGCGATTCCTTCCTTACTTCGAGTAGAGCTCGACGATGAGCGATTCCTGGACCGGCGTGTCGATCTCGTCACGCGACGGCCACTTGAGGATCTTTCCGGTCAGCCCGTCGTGGTCGGCCTGGAGCCACGGTGCCACTGAGGCGGTGAGGTCGGTCGCATCGCGGATGACCTGCTCCGCGGACGACCCCGGGGCGACGGTGATGATGTCGTCGGGCTTGACCTGATAGCTGGGGATGTTGACGCGCCGGCCGTTGACGTGGAAGTGACCGTGGCGCACGAGCTGGCGAGCCTGGGCACGCGACGCGGCGAAGCCGAGGCGGTAGACGACATTGTCGAGACGGGTCTCGAGCATCCGCAGCAGGTTCTCGCCGGTGACGCCGGTGCCCTTGGCCGCCTTGCTGTAGTACGTGCGGAACTGCTTCTCGAGCAGGCCGTAGTACCGGCGCGCCTTCTGCTTCTCGCGTAGCTGCAACAGATACTCGGACTGCTTGATGCGGCCCCGGCCGTGCTCGCCCGGCGGATACGAGCGGCGCTCGATCGCGCACTTCTCCGTCAGGCAGCGCTCCCCCTTGAGGAAGAGCTTCATGCCCTCACGCCGGCACTGCTTGCACTTGGGGGAAGTGTCGCGGGCCACTAAACGCGCCTCCGCTTCCGGGGACGAACGCCGTTGTGCGCCTGCGGCGTCACGTCCTTGACGCCGAGAATCTCGAGGCCGGCAGCCTGCAGCGAGCGGATCGCGGTCTCACGACCCGAGCCCGGGCCCTTCACGAAGACCTCGACCTTCTGCAACCCGTGCTCCATGCCCTTGCGCGCACACGAGTCGGCGGTCACCTGGGCGGCGAACGGAGTCGATTTGCGCGAGCCCTTGAACCCGGCCGAGCCGGCGGACTCCCACGCGATCACGTTGCCTTCCTTGTCGGTGAGCGCGACGATCGTGTTGTTGAACGATGTCTTGATGTGCGCCTGTCCGATCGCGATGTTCTTGCGGACCCGGCGACGCGTGCGGCCCCGGGCCGCTGTCTTCCTCGGAGGCGCCATTTAAGTCTTTGCCGTCGCTTTCTTGCCGCGGCTCACAGGCTTGGCCGGGCCCTTACGGGTGCGTGCGTTCGTGCGCGTGCGCTGACCATTGACGGGCAGCCCGCGGCGGTGGCGGATGCCACGGTAGGCGCCGATCTCACCAAGGCGCTTGATCGCCTGCGAGCGGTCGCGGCGGAGGTCACCTTCCACCTGGAGGTTTTCGTCGATGTACTGGCGAAGCTTCGTGACTTCCTCGTCGGTCAGGTCCTTGATCTTGGTGTCGGGGTCGAGCCTCAGCGCCACGGCGACCTTCCGCGCGGTCGGCTGGCCGATCCCGTAGATGTACGTCAGCCCGATCTCGAGC
The DNA here is from genome assembly GCA_005883355.1 of Actinomycetota bacterium. Taxonomy (GTDB): domain Bacteria; phylum Actinomycetota; class Thermoleophilia; order Gaiellales; family Gaiellaceae; genus 3-1-20CM-4-69-9. The sequence goes on from VAXG01000135.1 coordinate 4,853, forward strand.
CGCTTCTGGTTCGGAAGATTCACTCCGGCGATGCGTGCCACTGGGCTACCCCTGCCTTTGCTTGTGTTTTGGATCTTTGCTGCAGATGACCATGGTGATGCCGTGCCGCTTGATCACGCGGCAGCGATCGCAGATGGGTTTGACTGAGGCTCGTACTTTCATCGGTGTCTGTAGGTGATTCGGCCGCGAGTGAGGTCGTAGGGCGAGAGCTCCACCTTCACCTTGTCGCCGGGAAGAATGCGGATGTAGTGCTTGCGCATCTTCCCGGAGATCGTGGCGAGCACTGACGGCCCGCCTTCGAGCTGCACCCGGAACATCGTGCTCGGGAGCGCCTCGGTGATCTCGCCTTCCATCTCGATCTTCTCGTCTTGCTTGGTCATCGCCTTTCTTGTCTACGCACGAAAAGACGGCGGGACGGCCCGCCGCGAAGAAATTATGGTACCAAACCAGCCTTTTCCCGCGACTTGGCCGCCGTGAGGATCCTGGGCGGCCCTTCCTCGGCGACGGCCACGGTGTGCTCGAAATGGGCGGCCATGGAGCCGTCCTGGGTCGAAATCGACCACTCGTCGTCGTGGAGGTACACGTCCGGGCCCCCGGCCGTGATCATCGGCTCGATCGCCAGGGTCATGCCGGGTTGGAGCTGTGGCCCCCGCCCCGGGTCGCCGAAGTTCGGGATCTGGGGCTCCTCGTGGTAGGAGCGGCCGACCCCGTGCCCGACGAGGGAGCGAACGACGGAGAAGCCTGCGCCTTCCACCACCCGCTGGACGGCGTGGGAGATGTCGCCGACCCGGTTTCCCGCCCGCGCCTGGTCGATCCCGGCCGCGAGTGCCTCCTTGCCGACGTCGAGCAGCCGCTGGAGCTCCGGGGCGACGTCGCCGATCGCGAATGTGTAGGCGCTGTCCGCGACCAGCCCGTCGAGGGTGACTCCGACATCCACGGAGATGAGATCGCCTTCCTCGATCCGGTGCGCGCCCGGGATGCCGTGGACGACCATCGAGTTCGGCGAGATGCACGTTGCGGCCGGAAAGCCCCGGTAGCCCTTGGACGTGGGTACGCCGCCGTGCTCGCGGATGAAGTCCTCGGCCAGCCGGTCGAGCTCCCCGGTCGTCAGGCCGGGCTGCGCGAGCTCGCCCAGCAGGGCGATCGTCCCGGCGACGACTTCTCCTGCGCGGGCCATACCTTCGATTTCGGCGGCTGATTTTCGAACGATCACGCTGCCGGCACCTGCTCGAGGGCACGCTGGATCTCCGCGAACACTTCGTTCTCGCTGCGGTTACCGTGGATCGGGACGAGATTGCCGCGCGTGCGGTAGTACTCGATCAGAGGCTCGGTCTCGCGGTGATAGTTGTCGAGCCGCCGCTGAATCGCCTCGTCGGTGTCGTCCGCCCGGCCCTCCAGCTCGGCACGGCGTCTCAGTCGGTCGAAGGCGACCTCGTCGGGAATCTGGAGCGCGAACGCCACGCTGAAGTTCCGCCCGATGTCGTTGAACATCGAGTCGAGCGCCTCCGCCTGCACGGTCGTCCGTGGAAAGCCGTCGAGGACGAAGCCCGACTCGGTGTCGGGTTGCTCGAGCCGGTTGCGGATCAGCTCGATCATCAGGTCGTCCGAGACCAGGTCGCCGCGGTCGTAAACGTCCTTCACGCGTTCGCCGAGCTCGGTCCCGGCGTCCATCTCCGCGCGCAGAATCTCGCCGCTGGCGATGTGAGGAATCCCGTACTCCGCGGAGATCCGCTTCGCCTGCGTGCCTTTGCCGGCCCCCTGCGGACCGAGGAGCAGAACATTTAGCGCCACTATTTGAGAAAGCCTTCGTAGTTGCGCATCATCATCTGGGACTCCATCTGCCGCATCGTGTCGAGCGCCACGCCGACGACGATGAGGACCGACGTGCCGCCGAGGGCGCGCGACGTTGCCTGTGAGAAGCCGCCGTACTTGATGAAGATGCTCGGCAGCACCGCAACGGCGGCGAGGTAGAGCGAACCGGGCAGCGTCAGACGCGTGAGCACGCGGTCGAGGTACTGCGCGGTGGGAGCGCCTGGACGGATGCCCGGGATGTACCCGCCGTACTTGCGGAGGTTGTCGGCCTGGTCGACCGGATTGAACTGGACGGCGGTGTAGAAGTACGTGAAGACGATGATGAGCACGCCCTCGAGACCGATGTAGAGCAGTGACCCGTAGGAGAAGTGCGCGTTGATCCAGCCCTGCGTCGCCGGGAAGAACTGCGCGATCGTCGGCGGGAACGCCATCACCGCTGCCGCGAAGATGACCGGGATCACGCCGGCCATGTTTACGCGCAACGGCATGTAGGTCGATCCCCCGGCGGTTTGTCGCCGGCCCACCATCCGTTTCGCGTATTGGATCGGTATCCGGCGTTGGCCTTCCTGGATGAAGACGACTGCGGCGACGATCGCGATCGCGACGAGCGGGAAGAACAGCCGCTCCATCGTTCCGCCGTTGTACCAGGCCGCGATTCCGGTCGGCGCGGACGAGAGGATCGAGCCGAAGATCAGCAGCGAGATGCCGTTGCCGACGCCGCGCTTCGTGATCAACTCGCCCATCCACATCAGCAGCGTCGTCCCGGCCGTGAGCGTGACGACGATCAGGACGATGCGGCCGGTGTTCGCGTTGAGGTTGCCGGCCCGCTTGAAGAGGTACGCATACCCGGTCGACTGCGCTGCGGCCAGCACGACCGTGAGGTAGCGCGTGTACTGGTTGATCTTGGCGTACCCCGATTCGCCTTCCTTCTGCAGCTGCTCGAGCTGAGGGACGACCACGGTCATGAGCTGCAAGATGATCGACGCCGTGACGTAGGGCATGATCCCGAGCGCGAAGAGCGCGAACTGCGAGAGCGCGCCGCCCGAGAACACGTTCAGCAGGCCGAGGATGGTGCCTCCGCGCCCGTTGAAGTAGTCCTTGATCGTCTGCGAGTCGACGCCCGGCGCCGGGATCCACGATCCCAGCCGGTACAGCGCGAGGATCATGAAGGTGAACAGGACGCGCTTGCGAAGCTCGGGGACGCGCCAGGCATTGGCGAGCCAGGAAAGCACTAGCTACTCGTCCTCTGGCGCTTGCTCTTCGGCCTGACCTGCTGCCTCGGACGCCGCCTCGGGCGCTTCGGGTGCTTCCTTTGCGGAAGTCTCCTCGGCCTCGGCCTCACGCGCAGGCGCGGCCGCTGCCGGTTTGGCCTTCCCGTGCTTCTTCTTTTTCTTCGGCTTCGGCTCTTTCAGGAGCGAGACGGTTCCACCGGCCTGCTCGACCTTCTCGCGGGCCGTGGCAGAGATTGCGTGCACACGAACGATCAGCTTCTTCTTCAGGTCACCGTTCCCGAGCAGCTTGACGTCGGTCTTCGTGTTCTTGAGCAGCCCGACCTCGACGAGGCTCTCGGGGGTGACCTCCGCACCGTCCTCGAAGCGGTCGAGCGCGCCGACGTTGACGGGTGCAGTGGACGTCCGGAACGGCCCGATCGGCATCGCGTCCTTCGACGTCGCGCCGCGCTGTTTGCCCAGCCGCATATAGATCGGCATCTGGCCGCCTTCGAACCCGGCGCGCATCTTGTGGGAGCCCGCGCGGGACTTCTGGCCCTTGATGCCGCGGCCGGAGTAGCGGCCCTTGCCGGAGCCGATGCCACGACCGACGCGCTTCCGGTCTTTCCGGCTCTGCGCGGGCTTCAGGGAGGTGAGGTTGAGCTCGTCAGCCATTGTCGACCTTCACGAGGTGCCGGACCTTCCGAAGCATGCCTGCGAAGACCGGGCCGTCGTCGTGCTCCGCGGTCTTCCCGATCCTGCCGAGCCCCAGCGCGCGGAGCGTGCCGCGATGCTTCTGGCTCTGGCCGATCTGGCTACGAACCTGGGTTATCCGGACTTTCGCCATGGTCACTCGCCCGGGGAACCTCCCGGTTCCCCGGAGCCCCTCCCCTTGTCCGCTTCGCGGACAGGCGGCCGCGCCGCCTCCTCAGGCAATACGGGATGCTTATAAGGCAGAACCTGGCTGATCGTGAGGCCTCGTGCCCGCGCGACCTCGTCGGGGCGGCGCAGTCGCTTCAGCCCGTCCACCGTCGCCTTCGCCATGTTGATCGGGTTCGTCGTGCCGAGGCTCTTCGCGAGGATGTCGCGGATCCCGGCCAGCTCCAGGACGGCACGGACCCCGCCGCCCGCGATCACACCGGTTCCCTCGCTCGCGGGGCGCAAGAGCACACGGGCCGCGTCGGAGCGCCCGAGGATCTCGTGCGTGATCGTCGTTCCGTGCTTCGGAACGGTGAAGAGGTTCTTCTTCGCGTCGTCGACCGCCTTCGTGATCGCGAGCGGGACTTCACGCGCCTTGCCGTAGCCGACGCCGACACGATCGACCTCGTCACCGATGACGACGAGCGCGGTGAACGAGAACCGCCTGCCGCCCTTGACGACCTTCGCGACCCGGTTGATCTCGACCACGCGCTCCTTGAGCTCGCGGGTCTCCTCGCGCTCGATCACGGCGCGCTCGACGCTCGTGAATTCCGGCCTGGTGCTCAAAACCTGAGTCCTCCCTCGCGTGCTGCATCGGCGAGCGCCTTCACGCGCCCGTGGTACAGGTAGCCGCCGCGGTCGAACACGGCGCTATCGATCTTCGCCTGCTTGGCGCTCTCGGCCAGCAACTTCCCGACCTCGGCCGCTTGGCCCTTCTTGTCGCCCTTGAAGGTCTTCTTGACCTGGAGCCAGCTGGCGGACGCGAGCGTGCGCCCCTGCATGTCGTCGACCAGCTGCGCGACGATGCCGCGGTTCGACCGCGTGACCACGAGGCGGGGCCTATCGGCGGTCCCGGACACCTTGCCGCGCACGCGCTTATGCCGGCGCTTCCGTGCTTCTCTGACGGTCAAGGTCGCCATCAGGCGCGTTTCCCGACCTTGCGGCGCACGTACTCGCCCTCATAGCGGATGCCTTTGCCTTTGTACGGCTCGGGCGGGCGCACCTTGCGGATCTCGGCGGCGGTCTGCCCGACCTGCTGCTTGTCGACGCCCTTCACGACGATCTCCGTGTTCGACGGAACTTCGAAGGAGATCCCCTGCGGCGCCTTCATCACGACCGGATGCGAATAGCCGACGTCGAGCCGGAGATCCGCGCCCTGTAGGGCAGCGCGGTAGCCGACTCCCTGCAGCTGGAGACGCTTCTCGAAACCCTTGGTCACGCCCTCCACCATGTTGGCGATCAACGTCCGCGTCAGGCCGTGCAGCGCGCGATCGTCGCCGCGCTCGGTCGGACGGGCGACGGTGATCGTCCCCTCCGCATGCTCGATCTTCATCCGCGCCGGCACCTGTTGCGTGAGCTCGCCGAGCGGGCCGTTGACCATCACGCGCCCAGGGGAGAGCGAGACGTTCACGCCGATGGGCAATTCGATTGGCTGTCTACCGATTCGACTCATTCGTTACCAGACGAAGCAAACGACTTCGCCGCCGATTCCTTTCTCCTCCGCCGTCCGTGACGTGATCAGACCGGTCGACGTGGACAGAATCGCCACGCCCATCCCGCCGAGCACGCGCGGCAGGCGGTCCTTGCCCGCGTAGACACGGCGGCCGGGCTTCGACACCCGCTTGAGGTCGGTGATGATCCTCTCGCGGCTCCGGCCGTACTTGAGCTGGATGACCAGGGTATCGAAGCTCTCGCCCTTCTTCACGTGGAAGTCCGAGATGTAGCCCTCCTCCTTGAGGATCCGCGCGATGCCCTCCTTCAGGCGCGAGGTCGGCATCTCGGTGTTCTCGTGCAGCGCCTTGTTGGCGTTGCGAATACGGGCCAGCATGTCCGCTACCGGATCCGTAAGCATCGGTTACCAGCTCGATTTCGTCATGCCCGGAATGACACCCTGATGCGCGAGGTCCCGCAGACAGATCCGGCAGAGGCCGAACTTGCGGAAGACGGCACGCGGGCGACCGCAGCGATTGCAGCGCGAGTACGCCCGCACGCGGTACTTCTGCGGGCGCTGCTGCTTGATCCGGAGTGATGTCTTTGCCACTTACTGCTCCCTTCCGTCCGCCGCGAAGGGCATGCCGAGCCCGCGCAGAAGCGCCAGCCCGTGCTCGTCCGTCTTCGCAGAGGTCGTGATCGCGACGTCGAGGCCGCGTACCTGCTGGATGTCGTCGTAGTCGATCTCCGGGAAGATGATCTGCTCCCGGATGCCGAGTGAATAGTTGCCTCGTCCGTCGAACGAGCCCGGGTTCAACCCGCGGAAGTCACGGATGCGCGGGAGCGCGATGGCGATCAGCCGGTCGAGAAACTCGTACATGCGAGTGCCGCGGAGCGTGACGCGGGCGCCGATCGGCATCCCCTCGCGGATCTTGAACTGCGCGATCGACTTGGTGGCCTTGCGCACCTGAGCGCGTTGCCCGGCGATGATCGAGAGCTCCTCGATCGCGGCGTCGAGCTGCTTCGCGTCGGTCTTGGCCTCGCCCACGCCCATGTTCAGCGTGATCTTCTGAATGCGCGGAACCTCCATCGGCGAGGAGAGGGTGAGCTCGCCCTGGAGCTGCGCACGGAGATCGCTCTCGTAGAGGACCTTGAGGCGCGGCGCGTAGTCGGCGCGCGCGGCTTCCTTGCGAACTTCCCGGACCCTGGTGCTCACCGGTCGATGTCCTCTCCGCAGTCGGCGCGTTTGCAGTGGCGCACCTTCACCGGGGAGCCGTGCGAGTCCTTGTCCCTGATGCCGACGCGCGTCGGCCTGTTGCAGACGGGGCACACGACCATGACGTTGCCTACGTGCAGCGGCGAAGGCTTCTCGATCACACCGCCCGGCGTCATCCCGGCAGCCCCCATCCGGCTGGTGTTCTGGATCGGGCGGGGCTTCGTATGCCGCTTGACGAGATTGAGATTCTCGACGATCACCTTGCGGTCCTTCGGGCGCGCGTCGATGACGCGGCCCTGCTTGCCGCGGTCCTTGCCACTCAAGACATGGACGAGGTCGCCTTTGCGAATTCGCATCGTGTGAGCCATCTACAGCACCTCCGGGGCAAGCGAGACGATTTTCATGAAGTTCTTCTCCCGCAGCTCGCGGGCGACCGGCCCGAAGATGCGGGTGCCGCGAGGGTTTCGCTGGGCGTCGATGATCACGGCGGCGTTCTCGTCGAAGGCGATCGACGTGCCGTCGTCCCGGCCGTACGGCTTGCGCGTACGAACGACGACGGCCTGCACGACTTCGCCTTTCTTGACCGCGCCCTGCGGAGCAGCCTGCTTGACGGTCGCGACGATGATGTCGCCCACGCGCGCGTAGCGGCGGCCCGTACCACCCTTGACGCGGATGCAGAGAATCTCGCGGGCGCCCGTGTTGTCGGCCACTCGCAGTCGGGATTCCTGCTGGATCATTTTGCTGCCTGCACGATCTCTACGAGCCGCCAGTGCTTCGACTTGGACAGCGGGCGCGTTTCGACGATGCGGACGATGTCCCCGACGTTGGCGGTGTTCTGCTCGTCGTGCGCGTGGAACTTCACGCTGCGGCGGACGACCTTCTTGTAGCGGCGATGCGCCTTGATCGCTTCGACCTTGACGATGATCGTCTTGTCCATTGCGCTCGAGATGACGACCCCGCGACGCTCCTGCCGGCGGCCGCGCTCGTGCTCCGGCTTCGGCAGCCGCGCGATCGGCTTGCGCTCAGCCGGACGCTCGCGCCGAACCTTCGGGCGCTGACGTCGCTCCGCGCGTGGGCGGGGCTTGCGCTTCTGCTTCGGCTGAGATTGCTGCGGCGGTTCTGCAGGAGGTGTTTCTTCCGCGGCCGGCGCTGCTGCGGGAGCTTCGGCCACGGCTTCGGGCTCAGCCTCGGCGACGGGCTCAGGAGCCGGCTCCTCCGCAGGAGGTTCCTCGACCGGAACTTCCTCGGCAACCGGCTTTTCGGCCACTGGCTCTTCGGCGGACGCTTCCTCGGCCACCGGCTCGTCGGCTGGAGCTTCGGCGACGGGCTCCTCGGCCGGCGCTTCCGCCACGGGCTCGACAACCGGCGCTTCGGCGGCGACTTCCTC
>VAXG01000029.1:0-14413 GCA_005883355.1 Actinomycetota bacterium
CGATGCTCTCCTCGAGCGACTGGATCGTCTCTGCGAGGAGATGCACACGCTCAACAAGCGTCTCGACTCCAACGATCAGCTGCTTCGCATCTCACGTGAGCTGGCTGCGCTCAATGAGTCCTTGCAGACGCTCGCCTATGCCGCCCTGGGGCAACAGGCGCCGACGGTTCGGCGACGCAGAACCGGCTAGCCCGTCACCGCCGCACAGATCTCGGCGACGTGCCGATGGTTGGTGCCGCAACACCCACCGACGACGGTGAGGTTCGGCGGTCGCCTCTGCAGCTCGCGGTAGTGGCCGGCGAGTGCCACTGGATCTCCCGGGTCCAGCTCTTCGTCATCCTGCTGTCGACGCGGTAGCCGTCACCGCGTAGCCCGATGCAGCCACTGATGATCATCTCTGGCACGCCGCCGGCCTCCGGGCGAAGATCCTCCAGGAGGGCGACCGATCGATGTCGGCGAGCCCCTCCGCCGAGTATCCGAGCCGATCGCCCCAATCCGGGTTTGCGCGCCAGGTCGGCGTATCGAGCACGATCCCGACTCCGTGCTTCGCTGCGATCTCGAGGTACGACGCGTAGTAAGCGCGCAGAGCCTCGACGCCGCGGGACAGCTGAGGTAGCCGGCTTCGATCGCTCGTCGCCGATCGATTTTACGCGGCCAGCTTGAAGATCCGCCCGTTTCCTGTCCCGAAGTAGAGCTCGCCGGCCACGTCTTCGCCGAACGTCGTCAAGGAGGAGACCTGGAACGGCTCGCGGCGGACGTCGACCGCTCGGCCGTCCTGGATGCGCAGGCTCCAGACGATGCCGGAGCAGTAGTCGCCGAAGAAGTAGCGGCCGGAGGCCTCTGCCACTGTCCGGCCGCGGTACACGTAGCCGCCGGTCACCGAGCAGTTGCTGTCGGCATGGCTGTAGACGTAGACCGGCGCGACAAGCTGGCCCGGTCCAAGCGCGGTGCTCGAAAAGCGGGAGCGGCCCTCGAAGGCCCTCCACCCGTAGTTCGCGAGCGTGGAGATCTCGGAGCTCGGCCTGTAGTCGATCTCTTCCCAAAGATTCTGGCCGACGTCACCGATGTAGAGATCGCCGTTCGCGCGATCGAACGAGAAGCGCCAGGGATTGCGGAGACCGAGCCCGACGATCTGCCACCGAGCACCGCGCCGAAGCGGGTCGATCCGCAGCAGCTTGCCGAGCCTTTCGTTCATGTTCTGAGCGCGATTGCCGGGATCGCCGGCCGCGCCTCCGTCGCCCATGCCGACGTAGAGCCGGCCGCCGGAATCGAACTGGAGCTCGCCGCCGTTGTGATTCGCGTACGGCTGCCGGACGAAGAGGAGCTGTCGGGCCGTCGACTTGATGCCGAGTCCGTTACGCGACCTGAACTCGACGACGCGGGTGTTGCCGCTCTTGTCGGTGTAGTTGACATAGAAGCGGTGATTGCGGGCATACCCCGGATGAAACGCCACCGACAACAGACCCTGCTCGCCACCGCTGACGACGCGGTCGCGGATGTCGAGGAAAGTGCCGCGTAGCTTCCCGTTGACGAAGTAACGGATTCGGCCGACCTGTTCCACCGCGTAGACGCGACGCGGCTCTGCGGGCGTCGATGCGATCGCAGTCAGCGCGGACAGTCCTTGAGCGAACGGCCGCACCGTCAGCTCTTGCTGCGCCTGAGCGGCGGGAAGCACGAGAGCAGCAGCGGCAAGGACTTGGCCGAGCACGGCCTCAAACTACCCACCGCCGGACGCGCCGGATGGGGTCTCAAGGGAGGTCTTACCTACTTCTTAAGCAGGATCTGGCGAAGCTCGTCTTCCTTGCCCGGCTGCAGGACGGCGAGCACCTGGTCGCCCGGTTTGAGCTCGGTCTTGCCGACCGCGATCTCAGCCTTGCCGTCGCGCATCACGGAGATCAGCCGCGCGCCCTCGGGCAGCCTGAGCTTCTCGACCGTCGTGCCCGCGCAGGGAGACGACTTGTCGATCTGCACCTCGACGATCTCCAGGTTCTCCTTCCGGAGCTCGAGCAGGTGCACCAGGTCGTGCTCCGGAACCTCGTGCTCGACGAGGCCGAGGATGCTCGAGGTCGCGCAAACGGTCGGCGAGATGCCGAGCAGGTCGAAGTGCGGCTGGTTGCGCGGATCGTTCACGCGCGCGATCACCTTGGGCACGCCGTACTTCTCCTTCGCGATCTGCGCGATCACCATGTTGTCCTCGTCGTCGCCGGTCAGGGCGAGAACGAGATCAGGTGGCCGCTTGACTCCCGCCTTTTCGAGGACGAAGAGCTCCGTTGCATCTCCTTGCATGGCCTGGTGCTCGAACTCGCCCTCGAGCCGCTCGAAGCGAGTGCGGTCCTGCTCGATGATCGTCGCCTCGTGGCCGTTACGAAGGAGCGTGCGCATGACGTTGGCTCCGGCCTTCCCACCGCCTGCGATCAAGACGTACATCTAAACGGTCACCCCCTCTCGCGATTGCGGGATCTCGCACGAGCGGACCGCGTCACCGAGCGCGTCGATGGCGGTGGAGGTGGGACAGATCGTGCGCAGGCCCCGCTCGCGGTAGAAGTCCGCGCGCGCCGGATCCAGGATCCGGACGACCGTGCATTCGATGCCGAAGCGTTTCTGGGCGACCTGGCCGATCACGACGTTCGTATTGTCGCCGTCGGTGGAGACGACCACCGCGTCGGCGTCCTCGATCCCAGCCTCACGCAGGACGGCGTTGTCCATGCCGTGGCCACGGACGAACCCGCCGGTCCAGTTCTCTCCAAGGCGGCTGAGGGCTGACTCGTTATCGTCCACCGCGGTCACGTCCCATCCTTCGGCGGCAAACCGCTTCGCGATCGTCGAGCCCACCCGGCCGCAGCCGATAACGATGAGCTTCACGTACTCAGCCTAGCTCGGCGGTCAACCCCGATGCTGGTCGCCGTCCTGTTCCAGGACGCCCTGTGGAAACGCGACGATCAGAACCTCGCTCGGGGCCTTCTTGAGGACGTAGTCGACGGTCGGCGAGAAAAACCGGGATTGCCTGCGCCAGCGAGGAGCGGATCCGAGCACGATCAGGTCGGCACCGGACTCCTGTGCCTCCTGGACGATGGCCTGCCCGATCGAGCGGGCCCGGACCGTCTTCCCGTCCACATTGACACCGTGGTCTGCCCCGAGCAGCTTCGCCTCGGCGAGCGACGCCTCGGCCCTCTCCTCCTCGTCGAGCAGCTCCGCGTCGATCGGAAGCTCCATCGGAACCCGGATGACGTGGAGAGCCTCGACCGAGGCTCCCCGTTCCTGTGCGAGCTTGACCGCCGTGGCGATCATCTCCTCGCCGATGTCGCCCAGCTTCATCGGAACCAGGATTCGTGAGAACTCGGCCTCGGCCAGACCGCGATGCTCGTCCGCCGACACCACCCGCTCGAGCAGGCCCTCGCCGCGCGACTTGCGAACGACGATGTAGAGGATGAGGCCGATGCCGAGCCACGCCGGCCCGGCAAGGCGGGCGCCTTCGTGCGTATCGATTGCGACCAGCCAGACCGTGAACGTGAGGACGGCACCGACGACCGAGGGAATCGGAACCCGGCCAACGGTGAACGGCACGCGATACGGACGCCTACGGCTCGGTTCGCTGAACCGCAGCTTGATCACGGCGAGCTGTGCGGCGGTGAACGCGAGCAGGACGCCGAAGCTGAACAGGCTCGCCAGGAACAGGACCGGATGCGCAAGCGCAGCCGTTCCAACCAGGAGCGCGATCGAGATCAGCGCCGCGGCAACGATGGACTCCGGCGCGACGAGCGTGCGGGGCCTGAGCATCCCGAACCTCCGTGGCAACTGAGCGTGCTCCCCGAGCGAGTAGGCGAGGCGGCCGAATCCGGAGATGGAGGTGGTCGCAGCTGTGAGGAGGATGAGAGCGCCGGAGAGGCCGACGAACACCTGCAGCGGCGCACCGATCACATTGGGCACCTGCCCACGGATCTGAGTGACGACTCCGACGAGCGGCGCGCGAATCCAGTTGCTGGCGAGAAGAGTGCCGTGCTTCGGCGGAAACGCCGAAAGGCCGACGACCGCGATGGCGACGTAGAGAACGACGACCAGGCCGATGGCGCCGAAGAGGCTGCGCGGTAGATCGCGGCCCGGGCGACGTGTCTCCTCGGCGAGATTCGCGACGGTCTCGAGCCCGGTGTAGGCAAGCATCGCGAGCGGAATCGCGAACGCAATCGAGTGCCACGTCGGCGACTTGCCCAGCGACGTTCCGACGGTCAGCGCGTGCGGCGAGAACAGGAGAGCCAGTCCGAGCGCAACGATGAGGAGCTGCGTCGCGAGATCGACGAGCGCGACGATCAGGGCCCACCGATGTAGGCGCGTGCGGTGCACCAACCTGATCACTGCAACTCCCGCGATCACGCCGCAGCCGGCAACGACGTCCCAGGGACGGTGTACCTTGGTGAAGAACGCTCCCGCCACGTAGTGCGGGAGGAAGAGTGCCGAGAGCGCGATGACGATCAGGTAGTCGAGGAAGAGCACCCAGCCGGTGACGAAGCCCCAGAAGTCGTTGAACGCGATCCGAACGAACGTCGCGGCGCCGCCGGTCTCGCGAATCGCAGCGGTTCCTTCGGCGTAGGAGAGCGACACGATCAGGAAGAGCAGGCCGGTCGACAGAAGCACGAGCGGCGTGAACCCGAGAGCGTGCAGGGTGATGATGCCGAGCGCGAAATAGATCGACGAGGCGATCTCGCCGTAGGCGATCGAGAAGAGCGCGGGAGCGTCGAGAACCCGCTGTAGCCGAGGCAGCTTGCGAGCCACGGAGTGAGGTTAGCGCCGCCGCCGAACGAGGTAGAGGCGGCCGACACCAAGGGCGAAGAACAGTGTGCCCATCAGGTAGCCGAACCCCGCACCGCCCTGTACCGCCGTGACGACGACGAGCGCGATCCCGATGCCCATGAAGAGCAGAGCGAAGACCACGACCAGGGTGCGGTACGCGGTCAAGCCGCCTTCCGGCCGGCGACGACCATCACCCTCGAAGGTGCGTGCTTCAGGACGAAGTCGACCGTGTCGCTGAAGACACCTCGCCCCCTCGCCCCGCGCGGGGCGCCCATGACGATGATCTCGCTCTGGCGGCGCGCTGCCTCGTCGACGATCGCCCGGCCGGCGTGACGCGCCCGGACGATCCGCTCGGTGAACTTCACGCCGTAGAGCTCCGCGATCGCCGCCGCCGCGTCTAGAGCCTCGTCCGCCATGCGCTCCTCCTCTTCGAGCCGCGTGTCCCGAGGCAGGTCCAGTGGGACGACGATGACGCTCAGTGCGGCGATCGACGCGCCTCGGTCGGCCGCCAGGCGGCAGGCGAGGTCGATCGCCTCCTCCGAGGCACGGCCCGGCTTCACCGGCACGAGGATGTTTCGGTACTCGAGCGCGACTGCCTTCCCGACGATGACCGGCGCGTGCAACGTCACGGTCAGCGGCTGGTGCAGCACCTTGCGGCGGTACACGACGTAGCCGACGAGGCCGATCACGAGCCACCCTAGCCCGGCCCATCGCGGCCCGGGCTTCTGGACGACGACGACGAGCCAGGCGATCCCCGTGCCGACCGCACCGAAGATCGCGAACAGCGGCCAGTCCACGCCCCGAATCCGCAGGCTCGGGCGCACCTTGAACGCCTCCGGGTCGTCGCGGGTGCTCAGACGCAGCGCAATGACGGAGACGTGCGCAATCGTGAACGAGAGCATCGCGCCGAACGCGTACATGTTGCCGAGGAAGTCCGTCTTGCCGGGCAGGAGCACGACGATCGAAAGCAGCCCCGCGAAGAACAGGAGCGACAACCACGGCGTCTTGAACTTCGGATGGAGCCGGCGGAAGACCTCGGGCAGCTGCCGATAGCTCGCCATGGCGTACGTGATCCGCGACGCGCCGATCACGCCCGCGTTGGTCGCGATCAGCAGAATCGTCGATGCCAGGATGCCGACGTAGATCTCCGAGGCGCGTAGTACCTGGCCGTGGAGGCCGAGGTGCTTGACGAGACCGAGGACGGGATCGTTCTTGAAACCACCCCGATCGGGTCCGACCCCGAGCAGCGTCCGGTAGCCGTTGGCGGTCTTCTCCACGGGCAGCGCCGACAAGGCGATCAGCGGCAGCGTGAAGTAGATGGCGAAGACCGCTCCGGCGACCCAACTGATCGAGCGCGGGATGTCGCGCGGCGGATCACGTGCTTCCTCCGCGAGGTTGGACACGGTTTCGATCCCCGTGTAGGCGATCATCGCGATCGGGATGGCGAGAAAGAACTGTCTCCACGTGGGCGCCACTCCCCAATGGAGGTTCGCGGAGAAGACGAGGTGCGGGTGGAAGACCAGCGCGAAGCCCACCACGACGAGCAGCAGTTGGGTGCCGAAGTCGAGGACGGCGAGGAAGATGTTCAGGCGGGCCGCTTCTCTGATCCCCACGATGTTCAGTAGGACGAGCAGGACGACCACGACCGTTCCGCCGACGATGTCCCAGGGGTTCTCGCGCAGCGGCGCCCAGAAGATCGAGAGGTAGTGCGGGACGAAGAACGCCGAGATGGCGATCGTGATGATGTAGTTGAGCATCTGTGCCCACGCAGCGCCGAAGGAGACGAGCTCGTTGAACGCGTGGCGCGCGAAGCTCGAGGAGCCGCCCGCCTCGGGGAAGCGAACGGTGCCCTCGGCATAGGTCGCGGCGGTGGCGGCGAAGATGAGACCGCTGATGAGGAAGACGAGCGGCGTCAGCCCGAGCGCGATCCCGGCGACCAGGCCGAGCGCGTAGTAGATCGAGGAGCCGACGTTTCCGTACGCGGTGGCGAAGAGCGCAGGCGTTCCGAGCACCCGTTCGAGCGTCTGCTGGCGTCGCCGCCGGCTGCGCCGCGGTGTCGGGGTCGCGCTCACCCGCGGAGGCTACAGCCCTCCGCGGCGGACCTGCCTGCGTGGGCTAGCCGTGGATCGAGACGATCAGCGGGATGATCAGGATCGCGACGATGTTGGCGATCTTGATCATCGGGTTGATCGCAGGGCCCGCCGTGTCCTTGTACGGATCGCCGACCGTGTCGCCGGTGACCGACGCGGCATGAGCCTCGGATCCCTTGCCGCCGAAAGCGCCGTCCTCGATCAGCTTCTTCGCGTTGTCCCACGCCCCGCCGCCTGACGTCATCGCGATCGCAAGGAACAGCCCGGTCACGATCGTTCCGATCAGCAGCCCCCCGAGCATGCGCGCGTTGATGATCCCCACGATCACCGGGAAGAGGATGGGGATCAATGCAGGCAGCAGCATCGCTTTGATCGCCGAGCTGGTGACGATGTCGATCGCGCGCCCATATTCCGGTCGGGTCGTTCCCTCCATGATCCCGGGGTTCTCGCGGAATTGGCGCCGCACTTCTGTGACGACTTCTCCACCGACACGGCCGACCGCCTGCATCGCAAGCGACGCGAACAAGAACGGCATCAGGCCGCCGATGAAGAGACCTGCGATCACCCATGCGTCGCTGAGGCTGAAGGTCGATGTCAGGCCCTGGTCCGCGAGCCCGGTGGTGTACGAGTCGAAGAGAACGAGCGCCGCTAGGGCAGCCGAGCCGATTGCGTAGCCCTTGGTCACCGCCTTCGTCGTGTTGCCGACGGCGTCGAGCGGATCCGTGATCGCTCGGACGGATTCGTCCAGGTTCGCCATCTCGGCGATGCCGCCCGCGTTGTCCGTCACGGGCCCATATGCGTCGAGAGCGACGATCAGCCCTGTCATCGAGAGCTGCGCCATCACCGCGATGCCGATCCCGTACAGCCCGGCGAAGTGGTGCGCGATGAGGATCCCCGCCGCGATCACGAGCACGGGGAGTGCCGTCGCCTTCATGCCGACAGCGAGACCCTCGATGATGTTCGTGGCGTGTCCGGTCTGGGACGACGATGAGATGGATTTCACCGGACCCCAGCGCGTGCCCGTGTAGTACTCCGTGATCGCGACGAGCAAGAACGTCACGACGAGGCCGACGAGCGAGGCGCAGTAAAGGTCGGTGAAGCTGAACTTGCCGCCGTCGTAGGCGAGCGTGACCGGGATGAAGCCGATCGCAGACAGCACGGTCGCGACCAGCACGGCCTTGTAGAGCGCGTTCATGATGTTGCCGGTGCGCCCGACGCGTGCGAAGAAGGTGCCGATCACGGACGCGAGGATCGAGATGCCGCCGAGCGCGAGCGGATAGAGAGCGAGCCCGCTCGACGGGAATTGCGTGCCCAGCAGCATCACCGCGACGGCGGTCACGGCGTAGGTCTCGAACAGGTCGGCTGCCATACCGGCGCAGTCGCCCACGTTGTCGCCGACGTTGTCGGCGATCACCGCCGGATTGCGCGGATCGTCTTCGGGAATGCCCGCCTCGATCTTTCCGACCAGGTCGGCCCCGACGTCGGCAGCCTTCGTGTAGATGCCGCCGCCGAGGCGCGCGAAGACCGAGATCAGGGACCCGCCGAAAGCGAGGCCGATGAGATCGTGGATCGCCGAGTCGGCCGAATTGCCGATCCAGCCGGTGAGGACCCAGTAGTAGCCGGCGACCCCCAGCAGAGCCAGTCCCACGACCAGCATCCCCGTGACCGTCCCGGCCCGGAAAGCGACGTTCAGAGCCGGCTTGAGCCCTCCGCGTGCCGCCTCGGCCGTCCGCACGTTCGCCCGGACGGCGACGTTCATGCCGATGAACCCGGCTCCCGCGGAGAGAATCGCGCCCACGAGGAAGCCGATCGCCGTCCCCCAGCCGAGCTTATTGTAGAAGCCAAGGAGCAGGAACGGCACGATCGAGACCGCGGCGATGGTCGTGTACTGCCGGCGCAGGTAGGCCGCTGCCCCTTCCTGAACCGCCTTGGCGATCTCTCTCATCCGCTCGTTGCCGTCCGGCCGGCCGAGGAGCCAGATGGTCAGCCCGACGCCGTAGGCGATGGCGACCCCCGCGCAGACGAGCGCAAACAGCACCGGATGGTCGTTGAAGAAGCTCCCGACGATCAGCGTTCGTACCCCCTCACAAAGTCCGCGCCGAGTGACCTCGGCGCGGCGGATTTTCTATCACATGGCGCTCCTTTGAGCGCCGTTCCCCACCTCAGGCGGCCGCTTCGTCCACGGCCGCCGGACGGGCGAGCTCGAGCGGGGACAGGGTTCCGACGAGCTCGGGATGGGCGTTACGAACGTGTAGATCCGCGTCCTGGAGAGCCGAAACGGGGCCGTCCTTCCGTCCTCGTCAGCTTTCGCCCTTGGCGGCGTCCGCGTACGCGAGCTGGAGGTTTGCCGTCACCTGCTTGAAGTCCCGCACGAGCTCCTCGCTTGCTGATCCGTCGAGCACGGGAAGCAGAGCCCGCAAGGCCTCGATCGCGAGGCGCGCCTGGTCGAGGTCACGGTCCGGCTCGGCAAGCCGGCGGTATCCGAGCGACGAGACCGTGTAGAGCGTCTGCACGAGCACATCCAAAACCTTGAGCGTCTTCAGCTCCTCTTCGAGTTGTTTCAGGAGCTCCTGGTCCGAGGGCGGCCCGCTCTCGGTCACGAAGGCTCCCACAGCTCGAAGCGATTTCCCTCGAGGTCGGTCGCCCAGGCGAACCGTCCGTACTCCATCTGCTCGACCCGATCGTCGACGTCGACACCGGCCGCGCGAAGCTGGGCGAGCATGGCGTCGAGATTGCGGACCCGAAAGTTCACCATCAGGGGCTGCTCGCCCGTCCCGAAGTACGTCGTGTCTGCGGGGAACGGCGCCCAGACGGTCTGATCGCCGTCCTTCGAGGTGAAGACGGTGCCGAAGTCCTCCATGTCGATGCCGAGGTGCTCGGCGTACCACGCGCGCAGAGCGTCCGGATCGCTTGCCCGGAAGAAGACGCCGCCGACTCCCTCGACGGCCTCACCCACCAACCCGCTCCCGCGGTCGACGGACGAGCTCGGCGAAGACCTCGCGGTGCGAGCCGAGCTCCAAAACGCGCTCGTATTGCCGCTCGGCGGCGTTCGCCGCCGGTACGGCGAGATAGGGCGCCGCACCGATCTCCTCGGCGACGGGAAGCACCCATTCGATCAACGCCTCGATGCGCGCGCGGGCCGGCACGACCTCGCCGCGCTCGAAGTCGATCAATCCGTCTGTGAGTCCATACCTGATGGCACGCCACATGTTCTCCTCGATGAGCCGGTGCGGCAGGTCCGGGAGCTCTTCCCGGTCGTCGAGCGCCCGCGCGAAGCGGGTCCCCAGGGCATAGATCAGCGCCGCCAGGGACTGTGCCTCCTTTAGATCCGGCTGCGCGTCGCAGATCCGGACCTCGACCGTTGGATACGCCAGGTGCGGCCGCACGCTCCACCAGATCTGGGTGTGCTCGTCGATCGACCGTGTCGAGTAGAGGAACCGGACGTACTCCTCGTACGCCGCCCAGCCGCCGAACGCATCCGGAACGCCGCAGCGCGGGAAGAGCTTCGTGAAGATCTCCGTTCGCACCGAGTGCAGGCCGGTGACGCAGTCCTCGAGAAACGGCGAGCTCGCCGACACCGCCAGCAGCTCCGGCAGGACGTTGCGGAACGCGTTGCACACGGCGACCGCGCGATCGGCGCCGCGAATGCCGATGTGGGCGTGGATGCCGAAGCTGTTGTTGCGCCAGACGACGTACTGCAGCAGCTCGTTGTTTCGGCGGTAGTGCGGCGTGTCGATGATGCGCTGGTCCTGCCACCGGCTCCAGGGATGAGTACCCGTAGAAGCGAGCCCGACGCCGAATCGGTCGGCGAGCTCCGCAAGCTGCGCGCGGCGCTCGGCCATCCGCTCGGCCGCTTCGCCGAAGTTCGCACAACGGCCGGTCTTGACCTCGATCTCGGAAGCGATCAGCTCGCCGACGAGGTGCTCGTCGAGGTCCGTGCCCGCCGCCCCTGCTTTGAGCTCCTCGAAGCGATTCGTCAGTTCGAGCGTGTCGGGATCGAGGAGCGCGAACTCTTCCTCCACGGCGATCGTGAAGTCCTGTCCGTCCTCGAAAGCCTCACGTGCAGACTGAATCTGCTCCTCGGGAGCGAGTCGTTGCTGGTCACCCACCTCACCTAGCGTAAATGAAGCATTACGGGCTAACCGCTGCCGATGGGCTCGAGCAGCCGGGTGGCGACACTCGTCCAGCTCCAGCGCCGGACGGCCGCTCGCCGGGCCGCGGCGCCGAGCTCGGCGCGCGCTTCGGCCGTGAGCGCGAGCAGCTCGTCGAGCTTGGCAGCGAGATCGGCCACGTCGCCGGTCGCGAAGCTCGTCAGGTGTCTGTGCTCCGCGGGATATTCGGCTTCCAAACCCTCGGCTATCTCCGCCAGCCCGGAGTGGTGCGCCACGAGCGGCGGCGAGCCGGCAGCCGCCGCCTCGGCGGCAACCATCCCGAAAGCCTCCGGAAAGATCGACGGGACGACGGTTACGTCGGCGAGCGGGAGCAGGTGCACCAGGTGACGGTGCTCGAGCGGCCCGGTGAAGAGCGTTCCCGGCGGAGCTAGTTGCTCCAGCTTCTGCCGGTAGTCGCCGAAGCCGACGATCAACGCGCGAGCGTCGACGCTACGCAGCGCCTCGAACAAGACGTGGACCCCCTTGTTGTAGAGAAGCTTGCCGAAGTAGACGACGGTCGGCCGGTCCGTGGCGAAGAATGCCTCGAGGCGGGAGGCGTTGCCCTCATCCGGTTGGCGCTCGTTCGCGTTCGCCGGGTTCGCCGAATCCGCGCGAGCTTCCTCCAACAAGCGTGCGAGCGCGTCGCCCCGTGACGCCGGGTGAAACTCCTCGACGTCGACGCCCGGCGGCACTTCGTGCACTCGATCGACGTGGCCCACGACCTCTTCCAGGACGTCCCGGATGTGCTCCGACCCGACGAAGACCGCCTCGGCGGATGCCAAACACTCGCGCCCCCAGGCGGCGAGGTCCTCATTGCCGCGCATCGAGTACTCGAGCTCCGACCCGTGCGCCTTCACCGCAAACGGCAGCCCGCTGGCATAGGCGACGGCGGCCCCCATGAGCACATGGTTCGCGAACACGAGATCGGCGGGCACCTGCGTGCACAGCGCGGTAGCGTTGAGCGCGACGTAGCGGTCTCGCTCGGCTCGCGTGAAGTCCTGCAGCAACTTCGCCTCGACGCCTTCGTAGCGGTCGAGCACGAAGACGGGCAGCAAACCGCCGATGTTCGGGCGGAGCACCTTCGCTCCCCCGAGGTCGTAGCGCTCGGGATCGGGCTCCTGGCAAATGACGACGACGTCGTGACCGGCGCGGCTCCATTCACGTGCGAGTGCACGTGTATAGACGTTCGACCCCGTTCCGCCGAGCAGGTACCCGTGCCAGAGCAGGATCCGCATGGGCCCGCCCCCTAAGACTTAGGTCAAGTAGAAGTAGAGCGCGTAGAGCAGCTCGACCGCCGGGTTCGACGTGTGAACGGCCACGTCCTGCGGCACATCGAGCAGTGCTTCCGAGTAGTTGAAGATGATTCTGACTCCCGACTCGACCAGGTCGTCCGCAACGCGTTGGGCATTGTCGGCAGGAACGGCGACGACTCCGACGATGATGTTCTTTTCGCGGATCGTGTTCGAGAGGCGCACGTAGTCGCTGACCGGGACGTTCCCGACCGGACGGCCCACCTTTTCCGGATCGGTGTCGAACACCGCGGCGATGTTGATCCCGTGCTCGGCGAAGATCGGCGAGCTCGCAATCGCCTGCCCGAGGCGGCCCGCTCCGATCAGCGCGATGTTGTGCTGGCCCTGGGTGCGGAGAATCTTGCGGATCTCCCCGAGCAGCGAGTCGATGTTGTAGCCGACCCCGCGCTTGCCGAACTTCCCGAACGCGGAGAGATCGCGCCGGATCTGAGTCGCGTTGATGTTCGTGTAGTCGGAGATCTCCTGGGAGGAGATGCGCTCCTTTCCCATTTTCTTCGCCTGCGTCAGCACCTGGAGGTAGCGGGACAGGCGCGCCGCCACTCCGACCGTCAACCGATCAGACACCGCCACCGTGCTCCTGGATTCGAGAGTTTGTGACAACCCGAACCCGTTGTATCACGCGACGCCAGGGGCGCGCGTAGGTCAACTTTGTGCGCCCAGTTTGCGGCGAAAGGCATCTGGATCCACGTAGTAGACGAAGGCCCGCTCGCCATTGATCTCGAGTACCGGAAGCCACTCCCGGTAGCGCTCCTCCAGTTCGGGATCGCCGTCGATCTCGACCTCCTGGAGCTCGAACGGAATCTGCAGCCGAATCTCGGCAACGATCCCCCGCGCGCGCTCGCAGAGGTGGCAGGTCTTTGCGTGGTAGAGGACGACCTTTGTCTGGCTCCCTCCGACCATCACCTGCGGAACCTAGCTTGATGGCGTTGCGCAGCGGAGGCGTGACCGCGTCACGCCGTAGCGCCGAGATCAGCCGGCTTGCAGGGTGAGGAGGGGGCGCACGGGGGAACCATGGGTTCTCCCGTGTTACTAGGGATAGATGCCGCGTGTCACTGTGGCTTCGGCGACACGCTGGACGGCGAGGCCGTATGCGGCCAGTCGCATCGAAACGGCGCGGCCCTCCATGGTGCTCCAGGTTTCGTTGAACGCTCGCGTGACGATGTCGTTCAGCTTCGCGTTCACCTCGGCCTCCTTCCAGAAGTACTCCTGCAGGCCCTGGACCCACTCGAAATAGGAGACGACCACGCCGCCCGCGTTCGCGAGGATGTCCGGCAGGACGAGCACGCCCTTCTCCTCGAGGATCTCGTCCGCCGTCGGCGTCACGGGGCCGTTGGCGCCCTCGACGATGATCTTCGCCCTGACCTTGTCGGCGTTCTCCGCAGTGATCACCTGCTCGAGCGCGCACGGCGCGAGGACGTCGCACTCGAGCAAGAGCAGCTCCTCGTTCGAGATCGGCTCCGCGCCTCTGAAGCCGGCGAGCGAGCCCGTCTCGCGCTTGTGAGCGATCGCTGCCTGAACGTCGATGCCGTTGGCGTTGTAGAGGCCGGAGGTCGAGTCCGAGACCGCGATCACGGTCGCCCCGTCCTCGGCCAGGAATTTCGCGAGATACGAGCCGACGTTCCCGAAGCCCTGCACCGCAACCGTCGTGCCCTGCAGCGACATCTGCCGCTTGCGCACGGCTTCCCGCACGCAGTAGAGGGCGCCACGCGCTGTCGCCTCTTCGCGGCCGAGCGAGCCGCCGATCGTGAGCGGCTTCCCCGTCACCACTCCGAGGACCGAATGACCTTTGTTCATCGAGTACGTGTCGAAGATCCAGGCCATCACGCGCCCGTCCGTGCCGACATCCGGGGCGGGGATGTCTTTCTCCGGTCCGATCTCGTTGATGATCTCCGAGGTGAAGCGGCGAGTCATGCGCTGCAGCTCGCCCTCCGTCATCGTCTTGGGATTGCAGACCACACCGCCCTTGGCCCCGCCGAACGGGATTCCGGACAGAGCGCACTTCCACGTCATCCACATCGCGAGCGCCTTGACCTCGTCCAGCGTGACGTCGGGGTGGTATCGGATACCGCCCTTCGAT
>VAXG01000029.1:14444-55399 GCA_005883355.1 Actinomycetota bacterium
CGTCGTCCATCGAGACGGGCACCGAAACGACGAGCGCCTTCTTGCATTCCTGGAGGACGTTCACGAGGTTGGGATTGATCGCGAACGTATCGGCGACCTTCCTCAGCTGGGACTTCGCGATCTCGTAGGGGTTCTCGCGAAGGTGCGAGACGGGCGCGTCGACGGTGGTCACGTCAGCTCCTTTTTCCGCGCAAATGGGAACATTTTCGGCTGGGCCAAGCTCGGCGAGCCTACTTGATCGTGAAACCGACCGTGCGGACCGTCGGCGGCCCGGCATCCGTCGCGAAGGCGACCAACCTGAGCTGATAATCGCCGCTTCCGAGTACGGAGCCTGTCGGGTCGCGACCGGTCACCCCGAACGAGTAGCGACCCGGCAGCACGTCGCGGAGGCGCGCAAGGAGTCCGATGCGGCCGCGGTCGCGGCTCCACAGTTCGAGGTCGAGGCGGGACAGCGGCAGCACGTCGGGCTCGCCGGCCGCACGCCGGACCGAGCCCGCGACGAAGCTCAGCAGCGCAGGTGCGGCATCCGAGGGCGAGAACGCGTGCGTCGAAAGGCGAACGGAGCCGAGGCCCGCGGGGACGCGTGGCCCGAACGTAATCGTCCACGGCACGCGGATTTCTCTGCCCGCGGCCGGCGTGACGATTACGACGCCCTCCGCGGGCGCCGTGCCCACGAGCTTGCTCGTCACTCGCGCGCGAACCTGGACCCGGATCGATGTTCCGGGATCGAGCGACACATGCTGCGGGCTGAGCTTGAATTGAAGCGAGGCGGCTCCCTCGCGAGAGACACGGGCGTCGAGCGAGAGGATGAGTCGGCGGAAGGACACGTTCCGGAGGACGAATTCCTGATTTTCCGTGTGCCAGTTTCGGCTGCCGGCTCGGCCGAGAGCAAGCGATGCGGGGCTCGCGCCGACCTCGGTGGCGGTCGCACCCCCGAGGTCGATCAGTCCCACTCCTTGCGCCGTGACCGGATCGTCGGGAAGCGGTCGTGCCGCGCCCACGAGCAGGCTCTTCAGCGCATCCGCGTCGAGATACGGGCGCGCCTGTGCTAGGAGCGCGGCCGACCCGGCGACGAGCGCCGCCGCCGCGCTGGTCCCGTTGACGGTGCCATAGCGAGCGGAGCCGTCGGCGTTGGCTCCCGGCTCGGCTGTCTCGAGTGCGACACCGGGCGCGACGACCTCCGGCTTCACGCGTCCGTCGAATGCCAGTCCTGTCGACGAGAAGCCCATCACTCTCCCCTCGCCTGCATTCGACTCGGTGTGCACTGCGCCGAGCGAGAGGGTTGTCTGCACCCCGCTGCGAATTCTGTCCAGGAGCGCATGTGCGACGTCAACGGGAACGGACACCGCCGGTATCGGAGTGCGCTCGTCGAGCCCGATCCCGCCCGCCGGAAGATCCGCGCCGTAGAACAGCACCGCGACGGCTCCTGCCTGAGCCGCGTTCGCGACCGCTCCATTCGGATCGATTCCGGCAGGGACGAGCGCCGCGCGGCCGGCGACGAGGCTGGAGCCGCGGCGATCGAAGAAGTCGAGCAGCGGGACGGCTCCTTGATAGCCGGCGGGCTCGGTCGTCTGCGATCTCGGCCCACCGATGCCGACGTCGAGCGGCCGCGTCGGCGTGACCGCTCCTGCAAGTGGTCGCATCGCGTCGAGCTCGACGCGAAGTCCTGCGCGCAGCACGACACGCACCTGGCCGAAGCGTGGTCGTAGGTCCACCGCACCGACCGTCAACACCGCCGGCGACCCTCCTGGGCCCGCGACGCTGCCATACCCGGGTCCGGCAGAGCCATCGTTCCCGGCGGGAGCGACGACGAGCGTGTCGAGTCGAGTGGCACCGGCGGCGGCAAGTGCAAGGGGCCCGTCGGCAAATCCCGCGAACGGCTCCCCGACGCCTATCAGTGCGACACGCGCGGCATCGTGAGCATCGCCGTCGCCGTTCGGGTCGACTGCACGTTCCAGCCCGGCGAGAACCTGATCCGTGCGTCCGTACACAGCCCAGTTCGCGCTCGCGTCTCGCTGCCACCCGGCGACGCGGATCGGGAGCACCGTCGCACCGGGCGCGACCCCCGCCAGGGCCCCGGGACCGCCGGAGCCGACGAGCAGGCCCGCCATCTCGGTTCCGTGCCGCTCGAGCTGCGCAGGCTCATCAGGTCGCGCAGCGGCCAGCGCGCCGGCCTCGCCACCGACGATGTCGATGCCACTCGCGACACGGCCGCGCAGGAAGGGCTGAGCGCGATCGACCCCCGTGTCGAGTAATGCGATCGTCACGCCGCGGCCGTCCTTGTCGGAAAGCCCGATGTTGGGGCGCTCGCCGAACGGGGAGCTCGTCAGGAGTCCGGAGCTGAGCGAAGCCGGATACGCGGCGCGAACCGGATAGACGCCCGCGACCTCCGGGGCACGTTCGAGCAGCGCGATGCCCCGCGCGTCGAACGCCGCCGAGAAACCGTTGACGGTGCGTGTGTAACTGAACTCGGGCTGGACGATGACGCCCTGGACGCGCAGGCGCGCGACGAGCAGCTTTTGCGACGAGAGGGCGGTCTGCATCCATCGGCGCTCCTCTTCGTCCGTGGCCAGGCCTCCGACACGGCCGACGCGATCGGCTAAGGCCGGTGTCTTCAGCAGGACGATGACCCGCTGGCCGACCGCGACGCGCGGACGTTGTGCGCCTGCTAGCCCCTGCCAGCTCGGCTCGCCCTGCTGGACGACGCCCTTGCTGCCACCTCCTGCGGCAATGAGGACCCCAGTGACGACGACCGCAAGAGCCGCAAGCACCAGGGCGTTGAACGGCTCACGCGGTGGACGCGTAGGCATCGAGGCCAAGATAGCCGGGATAGTGGATGGGGTTGGAGAACCGCGCAGCCGAGGCGATCATGGCCGCGTTGTCCGTGCAGAGCGCGAGTGGCGCGGCCCTGGCTTCAGCCAGAGCGGCCCTCAGCTCGGAGTTCGCAGCAACGCCCCCTACCACAGCGATCCTGGTCGCTCCGATCTGCTCCGCGGCTTGTCGTGTCCGCTCCACGAGCGCCCGGACGATTGCGCGCTGATAGCTCGCGGCCAGATCGGCTCGGCGGCGTTCGCCCTCTTCAGCCGTCAGTTTCCTGACGGCGTACAAGAGGGCGGTCTTCAGACCGGAGAAGGAAAAGTCGAGCCCCGGGACGCGCGCAACGGGAAATGCGTATGCGCTCGGGTCGCCATTGCGAGCGACGTGGTCGAGCTCGGCGCCTCCGGGATAGCCGAAGCCGAGGAGGCGCGCTCCCTTGTCGAATGCCTCTCCCGCTGCGTCGTCGAGCGTGGCGCCGAGCACGCGGGGTTTGCCGTTGCGCTCCTGGACGTCGAGCAGCATCGTATGGCCACCGCTCGCCAGCAAACACAGGAACGGCGGCTCGACTGGATCCGGCTCGAGATAGAGCGACGCGACATGGCCTTGCAGATGGTCGACCGCCGCGAGAGGCAGCCGCCGCGCCCAGGCGATCGCCTTGGCGGCGGCGACACCGACCAGGAGCGCACCGATCAGCCCGGGTCCCGCCGTCACTCCGACGAGGTCGACGTCGTCGAGCGTGGTCCCCGAATCGCGCAGGGCCTCCTGCACGACCGGCGTGACCAGCTCGAGGTGGCGACGCGACGCCACCTCCGGCACGACACCGCCGTAACGGGCGTGCAGATCAGCTTGCGACGAGACGACGTTCGAGAGGATCCGCCCATCCGGTGTGATCACCGCCGCGGCGGTCTCGTCGCAGGAAGTTTCGATCCCCAGGATCATGCGCGTTCGCTTCGCGAAGGCGCCAACTGGTTACAGACACGGCGCAGACTTCGCGTTAACTTTGTCCCCGTGCCTCCGGTTCCCATTCGAGCCGACGTATTTGAGAGACGCAGCGAAATCCCCCGGTTCCTCGGAGAACTCGGCGCATTAGTTCGCATGGAACGGCTTCCGGTCGGTGATTACGACGTTGGGGGCAACACGCTCGTGGAACGGAAGAGCGTTCTCGATCTGCACAGCTGTCTCGTGACGGGACGTTTGTGGACTCAAATCGGAAACCTGCGAAAAGAAGCTCGATATCCCTTTCTCTTAGTCGAGGGCCGAGACATCGATCATGGTCCCCTCTCGCCCTCTTCCCTACGCGGGGCATGTCTGTCAGCGATGCGTCTCGGCATCAGGTTCATTCAGACAAAGAACCAACGCGACTCAGCACTCTGGATGTACAGGTTGGCGACATTGTGTCAGCGCCGCCCTGGTCCACATGCCAGCTAGTCGCTCGCAGCATCGCTGCGAGCGACAGGATCTCGCCACATGATCAACGCGTCTTCACGATTATCGGTGTAGTAGCCGCGTCTGACTCCGCGCGCTTTGAAGCCGGCCTGTTCGTACAGCTTGATCGCTACGTCGTTCGACACCCTGACCTCCAGTGTGTACCCCCGACGCGTTTCTCCGCCGGTTAGCTCGAACAGCCGCTCGAGCAGTCCGCTGGCGACGCCCTTGCGCCGGTGTTCCGGCGCAACGGCAAGGTTCATCACGTGCCACGCATCGACGTAGCGCGAGATGATCAGATAGCCGAGTAAGTCGCGCGTGTCGGGCTCGAATGCGCCGAGGGAGATCGAGGACGGCTTGGCCAGCTCGCCCGCGAACATCGACCGCGACCAGGGCGTTGGATACGAATCGCGCTCGATCGTCTCGATCGCATTCAGGTCGCGCAGCTCGAGACGACGGAAGTCCACCCGATTCGCAGTCGTACTCATTTCCTTGTTTTATCAGCGTCGGGGACTCTCAGGTACATCGGCTCCACGGCTTCGGCCGGCCCGAAGTCCCGAGCCAACTGCGCATGGAACCGCGCCCGGGGGACGTGACGCTCGTCCTGGTCAGCCGGAATCTCGGCCCCGGCAGCTTCCAGAACCGACCGGTAGCGGACGGCGCCGCTGCCCACGCAGAGCGTTCCGGGAGACGGCCGAAGCTCTGCTGGCGCCAGAACGCGGGGCTCGTCCTCGAGCACGAAAACCTCGCCGCGCCTGGCATCCACGACGGGCAGGGCACCTAGAGCGCCGGCGGCGAGGGCGTCGAGCGTGGAGACGCCGGCCACCGGTACGCCAAGGGCGAGCGCAAGCCCACGCGCGGTCGCGAGCCCGATGCGAACGCCGGTGAAGCTCCCCGGGCCGATCCCGACCGCGATTCCTTCGAGCTCGCGGGTGTGAGCGCCTGCCTGACGCAACAAGGCGTCGATGTCCTCGAGCACCGTTACAGCGCGGGACCTCCGCTCTCCCAACACCTCTCCGTCGGAGACCAGCGCGCTCGTCGCGACATCAGTCGCCGTGTCGAAGGCCAGGATGAGCATCGTCCCGAATCGTGACAAGCCTCTGCCCTTCTTCGTCGCCGTGCTCGAGCCGCACCTCGACGCGCGGCTTCGGCAGGACGCCCTCTCCCGCCTCTGGCCACTCGACGAAGACGACCGCGTCCTCGAAGTACGGCTCGAGGTCCCCCCACTCCGCCGCAGAAACACCGCGAAAGCGAAAGAGGTCGAGATGGGACACGTCGACGCGCCCCTTGTACCGGTGACCGATGGTGTACGTGGGGCTGGTGACCGCTCCTTCGACGCCGAGAGCCCGGCAGGCACCGCGGACGAACGTCGTCTTGCCCGATCCGAGCTCGCCCGAGACCGTCACGACGTCGCCCGGCCGGAGATCTGCGGCAAGCCTCGCGGCGACCTCTTCCGTCTCTTCCGGCGAACGGGTTTCGATCAGAAAAGCCCGAGCTGCACGGCGGGCTCTGCCCCAATCGGGGCAACGTAGACGGGCTCCGGCGGAGGAACCTCGCGGCCCATCAGCTCGGGCAGCCTCGCGAAGTCCGACTTGAGCACCTCGAGCATGCGCGGTGTGTACAGCGCGGCCGCCGGGTGATAGATCGGGTAGAGCAGCACACGACGTCCGCCGAGCGTCACCTCCTGCTCCTGACCGTGGACGCGTGTGATCCCGGTCGGCCGGCCCGAGAGCAGCTTCGTCGCGAAGTTCCCGAGCGTCGCCACCACGCGCGGATCGATCAACTCGATCTGCCGCCAGAGATGCGACTCGCACGCCTGGATTTCTTCGGGGAGCGGATCGCGGTTGCCGGGAGGTCGGCACATCAGAACATTCGCGATGTACACCTCTTCGCGCGAAAGCCCGATGCCTGCGAGCAGTTGCTCGAGTAGCTTTCCGGCCGCGCCCACGAACGGCACTCCTTGCTTGTCCTCGTGGAAGCCGGGCGCCTCGCCGACGAACATCAGGTCGGAGTTGGGATCGCCGGCACCGAAGACCACCTGAGTGCGGCCCCCGGCGAGCGCGCACTTGGTGCAGCCCGCAACCATCTCGCCGAACGCGCGCAGCTCGTCGGCTCGGGTCAGCTCAGTGACCGCAGCCACAGCTTCCGCCGCAACAGCCGCCGCCACTCGTGAATGCGCCGGCCTGCCCGGCGGTGCCGACCATCGAGAACGTCGAGAGCTGCCGGGCGACCTTGGTCGCGCCGCATCCCGGGCACGCAACCACCTGATCTCCCCGGACGAGCTCCTCGAAGTGCTCCTCGCACTTCATGCAGACGTACTCGTACATCGGCATCGCTCGGGCAGTTTAGGGAAGGTGCCGGACGGGCGGCAAACGGGACTAGTACGAGCCTTTGACCGGCCGCCCGCCGAGCCTGCCTGAGACCGAGTTCTTCGAGAAGCTCAGCGTGCCGGAGACGGCCGCCGCCCCGGAGACACGGACTGAGCCCTTGTAGGAAAGGGGCAATTGTCCAGGCACGAACGTCACTTTCCCACTCAACTGGACACCGCTGACCGCGCTGTAGCGGCTCAACGTGAAGCTCAGCGCCTTCTGGGAAAGGACGAGCTTGCCGCCGTAGAGACCTCGGGGAGCAAACGCCGCCGAGGAGAGCACGATTTGAAGCCAGGTCGACTCCGCCTCGCGCAGAGTCCTCGCCGCAGCCGTCAGCGTGGCCTTCACCGACGCGCTCGCCGGGCGACCCGGAAAGGCGCCCAGGATCTTCCCCACCGGCGGGACTCGCGGACAGGATGCCGCGCGGAAACTCGGAAGCGTCCCGAGGATCCAACGTCTGATCGCATCGGCGGCGCAACCCGAGAAGTCCGCGGAGGACACGCTGTGTCCGACGCCGGGCACCGTGATCAGCTGGCCTTTGGGAAACGCGGAGATCACAGCGATCGCATTCGCGATCGGGGTCCGCAGGTCGAAGCCACCGTTGACCGCGAGTACGGGCACGTTCGGCAGCGGCCCCGGTCCGAGCGGCGTGTTTCCGGTTGGTGCGGGCCACTGCTCGCAGAAGTAGGCAGTCCCGATGCGCGCCGCCCAGTTTCCGAACGGTCCGACGCTGCCGGGTGGAAACGCTCCGACGGTTGCATCGAGAATCGCCGGGCGCGCAGCGGGTGGAGTGTCCGGAGCGAACGGGAAGCTACCGTCCGCACAATTCGTCGCGGCATACAGGCCGAAGCTCAAATCTTCCGCGGACAGGACGCTCGTCCGCAGGTCGAGGTCGTACAACCGCAGCAAGGGGCGCGCGTTGCCGAGCAAGGCGGCGTGAACCGCAGCCGGCGCCTCGGCGGCCAGGCCGGGTGAGAGATCCGCATCGATGATCAGCGAGATGAGCTCTTCACCGTTCATGTGCAGAACCCGCAGCTTCCCGTTAGGCGCAATGACCTTTCCGTTCACAGGATGAGCCTCGAGCCGATTCGCGAGTTTGACGACGTCCCCGGCGAAATTCTGCGTGGCGCCACGGCAGATGCCGCCCGCGCAGAACGCGGTGAGAGTGCCCGGCATCTCCCTCAGGACGTTTCGCTCGAACGGGTCGGGATACGCGGGCGCGACGACGGAGTCCAGGACGATCCGCTCGACTGCATCCGGGTGAGCAAGCGCGTAAGCGAGCGCCAGCTTGGTTCCGTACGACACGCCGAAGAGCCCGATGCGTCCGGCTCCCAGCGCAACCCGGACCGACTCCAGGTCTTCGGCGTGGTCGCGCGTCGCATAGAAGCGTCGCCCCGGTCCGATGATGGTCGCGCAGTCGCGGGCGAGGGCTGCGTCCTGTTCGATCGTCGTCAGCGTCGAGGTCTGCAGCCCAGGGCAATCGATGAGGCCGGATTTCCCGGTCCCTCGGTTGTCGAAGGCCACGAGCGTGTAACCGGGAAACATGGTCTGCATCTCCTGAGCAGCGCTTGCAGAGCCAAGTCCGTAGGCACCGGCCGATCCCTGGCCCGGACCGCCCGCGATCAGGAACATCGTCCCACGCGAGAGCCCACTCGCCGGCAAGACCTCCACGTGAAGCGGGATCGTGCCCGGCACGGCGCCGCTCCGATCGAGCGGGACGTCAACCGTCCCGCATTGGACGCCGTCCGTGGTCTGTGGACAAGGCGAGAGGGCGATCGCCGCGCGCGCCTGGCCCGGTGTGGCCAGCACGAAGACGACGGCAAGACCCAGGAGGAGACGACGACCCACCAGGCACGGCAGAGTAGCACCGCCCGTGTACGCTTCCGGTGCCCGGTATCCGCTACGGAACTGGAGCTTGGAGTGTTCGAGAGCATCAAGGTGATCGGTTCAGGCCGCGTCGGCTCGGCCGCCTCGGCTCGCTTGCGCGAGCGCGGGATCGCCGTGGTCGACGAGGGCCAACTCGTGCTGCTCTGTGTGCCGGACGCCTCCATCGCCGATGTTGCGGTCGCGCTCGACGAGGGCCCGTGGGTGGCCCATGTTTCCGGAGCGACGCCGCTGTCCGCGCTCGAGCCGCATCGCCGCCGCTTCTCGATGCACCCGCTTCAGACATTCGCACGCGCGCGCGGGCCCGAGCAGTTCGACGGAGCCTGGGCCGCCGTGACGGCCGAATCGGAAGAGGCGCGGACGGCCGGTTTCTGGTTGGCGGAAACCCTCGGGCTGCAGCCGTTCGAGCTCGCCGACGACGCGCGGCCGCTGTACCACGCGGGCGCCGCGATCGCGTCGAACTATCTCGTCACGCTGCACGCGGTGGCGTCGGAACTCTTCCGCGCGGCCGGTGCTCCTCCCGAAGCACTCGTTCCACTGATGCGCAGGACGATCGACAACGGGTTCGAGCTGACCGGGCCCATCGAGCGCGGCGACTGGGAGACAGTGGAGGCGCACCGGCGCGCGATCCGCACCGCGAGGCCCGAGCTGGAGCCCCTGTACGACGTGCTGGCCGAGGCGACGGCGAAATGAAGACGCTGCGAACGATCGCGACGGTGCGTCAATCGCTTGCGGGTAGGGGACGCGTCGGGCTCGTACCGACGATGGGTGCGTTCCACGAAGGACATCTCGCACTCTTCCGCGCCGCGCGAGAGGAGTGCGAGACCGTGGTCGTGTCGTTGTTCGTCAATCCGGCCCAGTTCGCCGCGAACGAAGATCTTTCGCGTTATCCGCGGGACGAGACGCGCGACGCGGAGCTCGCAGAGGAAGCGGGCGTCGACATCCTGCTCGTCCCTTCAGCGGAAGAGATGTACCCGGATGGATACGCCACGTGGGTCGACGTCGAGGAGATCGGAGCCGAAGGGGCTGCGAGGCCCGGTCACTTCCGCGGCGTCGCAACGGTGTGCCTGAAGCTCTTCAACATCGTGCAGCCCCAAGTGGCGTACTTCGGCCAGAAGGATGCGCAACAGGCTGTGCTCCTGCTTCGAATGATCCGCGACCTGAACGTCGATCTCGACCTACGCATCGTTCCGACGGTCCGCGACGTGGACGGCCTGGCACTTTCGTCTCGCAACGCCTACCTCTCGGAGCGGGAGCGGCGGCAGGCGCTCGCTCTGCCGCGTGCGCTGGAGGCCGGCCGCGCCGCAAACGTCGAGGATTCCGACCCTGTCGCTGCAGTCCGAGGCGCGCTCAACGGGCTCGAGCCCGATTACGTCGAACTGCTCGATCTCGACGGCATCAAGATTCTCGCCGCCGCCGCGCGAGTCGGCTCCACACGGCTCATCGACAACGTCGTTCTGGAAGGAGATCTGAAGTGACAACCCGACCGCGCAAGCCGGCTCCGAACACTCCCGGGCCCGGGAAGCTTCCACTTCCCGAACTGGAGGACCTCAAGCGGCGCGGGGAGAAGATCGCCATGGTCACGGCCTACGACGCTCCGAGCGGCCGCCTCGCCGACGCAGCTGGAGTCGACATCGTCCTCGTCGGCGATTCGGCGGCAATGGTCGTCCTCGGCTACGACTCGACGGTCCCCGCGACGATGGACGAGATGCTGATGCTGACCCGCGCAGTGACGCGCGGTGCGCACCGTCCGCTCGTGGTCGCCGACATGCCGTTCGGCTCGTTCCAGATCTCGGACGAGGAAGCGCTCGCGAACGCAATCCGCTTCGTCAAGGACGCCGGTGCAGACGGCGTCAAGCTCGAAGGCGGCGGATCGTCGATCTCACGCGTGCGCGCCCTCGTCGGAGCAGGCGTTCCGGTGATGGGGCACATCGGCCTCACGCCTCAGTCGGCCACCATGCTCGGGGGTTTCAAGGCGCAGGGCCGCTCGGCCGAAAAGGCCCGAGCCTTGCTCGCGGACGCGCGCGAGCTCGAGTCCGCCGGCTGCTTCGCACTCGTGCTCGAAGCGGTTCCGGCGCCGGTGGCGAAGCGCATCACCTCGACGCTGTCGATTCCAACGATCGGGATCGGCGCAGGCGCCGACTGCGACGGGCAGGTGCTCGTCTGGCACGACCTGCTCGGCCTCTACGACGGTCACGCACCGCGGTTCGTGAAGCAATATGCAAATCTCGCCCCGGAGATCATCGCCGCCCTGAGGCGTTACGTCGACGATGTGCGGAGTGGCGCCTTTCCCGAGACGAAGCACACCTATGCGATGCCGGACGAGGAGCTCGCGGTGTTCTCAGAGGGCGTAGAGCACGCTCACCGCGACGGCTAGCCCTGCAGCGATCGCGGCGCCGAATCCGACTCCGGCTAGCGAGCGGCTCCAACTCCACCCGTGCACGGTGCGAACGCCGATGACGAGCAAGACAAGCGCCCAAAACACGAACGCGTAGAACGCCCACGCGAACAGGTTTCCCGTGCCGTGGCCGTCCGCACCGCCGGTCCGAAAAAGATCCCAGCCATAGACTCCGATCCGGATCGGCCAGTAGACGACCAGCGCAAGCGCAATCGGCACGGCGGCGAACGCAAGAACGTGCCGTGCCCTCCGAAAGCTGCCGCGGCCTCCGAGTTTCCGGAGCGCGACGTGCAGCACCTTTCCGACGACGAAGTAGAGCGTGAAGCCGTAGAGCCCCCCGGCGAGAAAAGCCCAGACGGTGAGCAGTGTCCCGTCGATCTGGACGTCGTCGAGCAGCGTGCTCGCGACCGTCGTGGCCAGAACCGCGGCGATTCCGGCAAGCCAGACGATCGCGCCGGCTGTGTCCGCGCGCGCTTCGGCGGCCTCATCCGAATCGTCACGTAGGGAAGCGAAGACACTCCGCGGGCTGTGCAGGACGAGCAGCGCCCGGAGGAACCACTCTCTCTCGTCGCGGCGCGACTCCGCCCTCGTGGCCACGTCTCCAGCGTAGTGG
This sequence comes from Actinomycetota bacterium, assembly GCA_005883355.1. Classification (GTDB taxonomy): domain Bacteria; phylum Actinomycetota; class Thermoleophilia; order Gaiellales; family Gaiellaceae; genus 3-1-20CM-4-69-9. The sequence goes on from VAXG01000029.1 coordinate 25,951, forward strand.
ACCGCGAGCCGCCGGACGTTCGTAGACGTAGAGATGCTCCGCTGGGTCGTCCTCCTCGTCCTGCTCTTCATTGCGGCGCCCGCTCGTGCGGGGACGCGCTGCGACACGCAGGGACCGCGCGGCCCGGTCGGCCTTCCAGACACGATCCTGGTCAAAGGCGCCTGCGGAACGTTCGCCTTCCACCCCGATGGAGTCGCCGAACTGGTGCATCCGCGCCCTTGGGCTCCGTCCTGGGCGCCGGGCGCCCTGGCTCGGGCCGATGAGCGCACGTACATCGCCCATCCGCGGCGTCACCTGGTGCTCTTGCGTGACGCCGGAGTCCTGTGGCGCTCACGTCTTGCGCATGGCAGCGACAACGTCGTCGTTCGCGGTGGCACGATCGCGTTCACCGCGTACGAGCGTCCCGCCCCCGACCTGTGGATGGCTCGGGTCGGGGGTCCCGAACGCCTGGTCGGCCGGGGTGAGGATCTGCATGGGTGGGCGCATGCCGGCGGCTTCTTCACGCAACGCGGGTTCGACGTACGAGTCCGTGCGGGGGACGGTCGGTTGCTCAGACGTCTGGGATCTGTCCGGTGGACCGCCTACGAACGCGAGACGCAGTCATTGCTTGCGATCAGCACTTCGAATCTGCTCCTACGGAGCGATGGTCGACAGTGGACGACGCTGGCGGACCTCCGCTCACTTGGGCTCGCCCGGCACCCGTGGCTCGAAGTGCTGCCGCGCGGGCTGATCCACGTCGGCTCCGGCAACCGCATGCTTCTCCTTCGCCGTGACGGGACGCGCTTCGCCTCCGCCTCGCTGGCCCGAAAGCCGCACGGCAACCGCGGCGAGACGATCGTCAGCAGCTTGCTCCCGCTCCCCGCGCAACGGGGGGTGGTCTTCGCCGTCAATTACCGGGGGGTCGGTAAAGCCGGCGCTACCGATCGTGTGCTCTTACTGGAGCGCGGCCGGCACGTGCCTCGAGTTCTGTACGAGCGACGCGCGAATCCGGTGCAGTGTGGCTACTGGGCGAATCTCTCCCTGCACGGCAACAGCCTCTTGTACTGGCCAAGCCAGGGTCGCGCGCTGGTCGTGCTCGACACGCTAAGGAGACGCGCGCCGGTCGATCTGTGGCCGACCGTGCTCCGCACGCCCGGGTTCCGGCATCGTGGCTGGCTTCGACGAGCCGCTTGGGCCTCAGCCTGGAACGGCTGACCTCGGTCTACGCAGCGACGGCCGTCTTCGGCAGCACGTGCCGGAGGAACTGTCCGGTGGCCGACTCTTCGACGTCGGCGATCTGCTCCGGCACGCCTGTTGCAATGATCTCGCCGCCGGCCTCCCCACCTTCGGGACCGAGGTCGATGATCCAGTCGGCCTGCTTGATCACGTCGAGGTTGTGCTCGATCACGAGAACAGTGTTTCCCGAGTCGACGAGTCGCTGCAGCACGTCGAGCAGCTTTTCGATGTCCGCGAAGTGCAGACCGGTCGTCGGCTCGTCGAGGATGTAGAGCGTCTTCCCGGTCGCGATCTTCGAGAGCTCCGAAGAGAGCTTCACGCGTTGGGCCTCGCCGCCGGAAAGCGTCGTCGCCGGCTGCCCGAGCTTGATGTAGTCGAGCCCGACGTCGTGCAGCGTCTGCAGCCGCCGCCGCAACTTGGGGATCTTCGCGAAGAACTGCAGCGCTTCCTCGACCGACATCTCGAGGACGTCGGCGATCGACTTCCCTTTGAAGCGCACCTCCAGCGTCTCGCGGTTGTAGCGCGCGCCTTTGCAGGTCTCACACGGGACGTACACGTCCGGGAGGAAGTGCATCTCGATCTTGATCTGGCCGTCGCCCTTGCACGTCTCGCAGCGCCCGCCCCGCACGTTGAACGAGAACCGTCCCGGCTTGTAGCCGCGCACCTTTGCCTCGGGCGTCATCGAGTAGAGCTCGCGGATGTGATCGAAGAGCTTGGTGTACGTGGCCGGGTTCGATCGCGGCGTGCGGCCGATCGGCGATTGGTCGATGTCGATCACCTTGTCGAAGACCTCGATCCCCTCGACGGATTCGTGATCGCCCGGCTTCGTCCGATGCCGGTGCAGCTTGTTCGCCAGCGCCTTGTGGACGATCTCGTTCACCAGTGTCGACTTGCCCGAGCCGGACACCCCCGTCACGCAGACGAACTTCCCGACCGGAAACTCGACGTCGATGTCCTTGAGGTTGTGCTGAGACGCACCGCGAACCCAGAACGAGCCGTTGTCCTCCGTGCGGCGTTCGGGCACAGGGATCACGCGCCGTCTGGACAAGAATTGCCCGGTCACCGAGCTCTTCGTCCGCTCGACCTTGGCAGCGGTCCCCTCGGCGACGACGTGCCCGCCGTGCTCGCCGGCGCCCGGGCCCATGTCGACGAGCCAGTCGGACGAGCGCATCATCTGCTCGTCGTGCTCGACGACGAGCACGGTGTTGCCGAGGTCGCGCAGGCGTTCGAGCGTACCGATCAGCTTGTCGTTGTCGCGCTGGTGGAGGCCGATCGACGGCTCGTCCAAGATGTACAGCACCCCGACGAGCTGGGAGCCGATTTGCGTCGCCAGCCTCAGGCGCTGCGCCTCCCCGCCCGAGAGCGTCGCCGACGCTCGGTCGAGCTGGAGATAGCCGACGCCGACGTTGTCGAGGAACATCAGCCGCTCGCGAATCTCCTTCACGATCCGCGCCCCGATGAGCTGCTCGGTCTCGGTGAGCTGGAGCTGGTCGAGAAACTCGAGCGCGCGCGTCACGGACATCTGCGTGAACTGATGGATGTTCTTGTCGCCGACCGTGACCGCGAGCACCTCTGGCTTCAGGCGAGCCCCGTTACAGACCGGGCACGGACGGAACGACATGTACTCCTCGATGCGCTCGCGCTGCGTGCCGGAGTCGGTTTCGCGGTAGCGCCGCTCGAGGCTCGGGATGATGCCCTCGAAGGCGAGCATGTAGGAGCGCCGACGACCCATCCGGTTGCGGTAGCTGACGTAAACGCGCTCCCCTTCGGTGCCGTAGAGGAACAGATCCTCTTCCTCCTCGCTCAGGTTCTCCCATGGCTCGTCGAGCGGGATCTCGTAGCGCTCCGCGATCGCCTGGATGACGGATTCGTAGAAACCCGAATTGCCGACGGACCACGGGACGAGCGCGCCCTCCGAGATCGAGAGGCTGGTGTCGGGCACGAGTAGGTCCGGGTCGATCTCCTGTTGCGCGCCGAGCCCCGTGCAGCGCGGGCAGGCACCGTGAGGCGAGTTGAAGGAGAAGATCCGTGGCTGGAGCTCGGGAAGCGAGACGCCGTGATCGGGACACGCGAACTTCTCGCTGAAGAGCAGTGAGCGGTCCTCGTCGACGAAGTCGATCGCTACGAGCCCTTCTGCCAGCTGCGCCGCGGTCTCAACCGACTGCGCCAGCCGAGAACGGAGGTCGGGCTTCATCGTGAGCCGGTCGACGACCACTTCGATCGTGTGCTTGTACTTCTTGTCGAGCGGGATCTCGTCTTCGAGCAGGTGCTGCCGGCCGTCGACCTTCACCCGCGTGAAGCCCTCGTTGCGCAGCTCCTCGAAGACGTCCTTGTACTCGCCCTTCCGGTCACGGACGACCGGCGCGTTGACGGTGAACTTCGTCCCTTCCGGCAGCTGGAGGATCTGGTCGACGATCGACTCCTGGCTCTGGCCCGTGATCGGCTTCCCGCAGACAGGGCAGTGCGGCCGGCCGACCCGGGCGTAAAGCAGGCGCAGGTAGTCGTAGATCTCGGTGACGGTGCCCACGGTGGAGCGCGGATTCCGGGAGGTCGTCTTCTGGTCGATCGAGATCGCCGGCGAGAGCCCTTCGATCGAATCGACGTCGGGCTTCTCCATCATCTGGAGGAACTGGCGCGCGTACGCGGAGAGGCTCTCGACGTAGCGCCGCTGGCCCTCCGCGTAGATCGTGTCGAAGGCCAGGGACGACTTGCCGGAGCCCGAGAGCCCGGTGATGCAGATCAGCTTGTTCCGAGGCAGCCGGACGTCGATGTCCTTGAGGTTGTGCTCCCGGGCGCCGTGGACGACGAGCTCTTCTTGCGCCATAACCGGCCCAGTTTAGCTAGGTGGATCGGATCGAACAAGTGTTCGTTTGACAGCCGGGAAACCCGCTCGGGGAGCCGAGAAACGAGTCAGCCGCTGAGCCGCTCGACCAGGCCGTAAACCCGTCGCGGCTTCGGTACGTAATCGATCTCGAGATCGCCGGCCACGATCGTCCCGTAACCCATGAACCGACCGGCCAGGCTTTGCTCGATCTCGACCGCCCCCAGGCGCGAAAGGCGCACCGCGGCCGCCCGGCGGTGGAACGTCCCATGCACCACGAACAGCTTCTCGGTGGTCAGGACGACACGCGTTCGCTCCCACATCCATACGGCTCGGAGCGCGATCCCGGCCCCGGCGAGCTGGAGTACAACGCCCGCGATCGTCGCCGGCCAGCCGATCGCCATGCAACCGATCCCGACGACCGCGAGGCCGAGCGCGCGCACGAACGGACCGGCGAGCACGACTGCATGTCGCCGCTCGTCGAGACAGACTCGTTCCCAGCCCGAGGTGATCATCGCGTTTGCCGCTTTCGCCGGACGGCGAAAGATCCCTGGTCATGAAGGAAACAGCGCAGCGGGTCGCTCTCTCGACGTTGATCGTCATCGCCATCGTCGCGACGGCGCTCGCCCTCTGGAAGCTGAAGGTTGTTCTGGCCCTCGTTTTCCTCGCCTTCATCCTCGCCGCGGCGCTGCGCCCCGGGATCGAGAGGCTCGCACGGGCCGGCATCCCGAGAGGGTTCGGCCTGCTCATCCACTACGTCGTTCTGACCGGACTGATCGCCCTCGCCCTCTGGATGGTCGTGCCGCGCGCCGTCGACCAGGTGCAGAGCGCCCTGGGAGGAACGACCAAGGCCCAGATCCACCAGGAGGCGAAGAACTCCAAGGGGATCAAGCACGAGGTCCTCACCGCAATCGACAAGCGTCTGCGCGAGGTGCCCAAGGCGGGCGACCTGCTGCATCCGGCGGTCGAAGTGACGTTGAAGGTCTTCGAGATCTTGCTCGGGATCTTCTTCGTCCTCGCGACGGCCGCTTACTGGATCTTCGAGCGTGAGCGAGCGGTCGATTTCGTCGCCTCGCTCTTACCAAGGCCGAAGCGGAAGAAGATGCGCGACACCTGGGACCTGATCGATCTCAAGCTCGGGGCATTCGTGCGCGGACACGCGCTCCTGATCCTCCTCGTCGGAACGGTGCTGTCGCTCGCGTTCTGGGCCGTGGGCGAGCCGTACTTCATCCTGATCGGAGCCTTCGCCGGAGCAGTCGAGATCGTCCCGGTCATCGGGCCGATCTCGGCGGGCGTGCTGGCGGTCGGCGTCGGGGCGACCGTGTCCTGGCACGTGGCGCTGGCCGCCGGGATCTGCGTCCTCGTCGTACGGTGGGTCGAGGACTACCTGATCGTGCCGCGCGTGCTCGGGGAGGCGGTCGGCCTGTCACCGCTCCTCGTCCTCGTCTCGGTCACCGCAGTGGGGATCCTCCTGGGCGGCTTCGCGGTCGTGCTCGCTGTCCCGCTCGTGGCGGTGCTCGTCACCGTGCTCGACGTCGTCGTGCGCGATGTCGACCCGGCCGAGGAAGACGTGCCGACGGTGCTCTTCCCGGCCAAGGACGCCGAGACGTAGGACTTAAGTGGCTCAGAGCAGCCGAGTCAGGCTGCGAGCGCCGAGACGATCGCCGCCTCGAGGTCGCGGAGGCGGAAAGGCTTGAGTAGGTACGCAATGGGGCTGAGCGCACGAGTCTCGTCGCTCGGCGGAGAGATGCTCGTGCAGATGATCGGGAAATTCTCGAGCCGGCGCCGTAGCCGGGCCGCCGCAGCCAGGCCATCCGCAGAGGCCGGCTCGAGAATCATCACCGCAGGCGTGTCGCCGCTGGTCAGCTCGCCGTGACCGACCGGCTCGTGGCCGGCCCTCCTGACGACCGCCTCTAGCAGGACCCTGAGGTCGGGATGAGGCTCGCTGATCAGGATCCTTGCCATGCCCTCAATGTCGGCAGGGCTGGTAGGGAACGCGCTTTCGGCCCAGTATGAGACAGGTATGAACGGCGCCCGCGTCCTCGTGATCGACGACGATGCCGACATCCGCGCTCTCGTTGCCGAGTTGCTTGGTCGCGCAGGGCTGTCCGTGGAGCAGGCCGAGGACGGGCGCTCAGGTCTTCGGGCCCTCCACAAGACCCCTCCCGACCTCGTCGTGCTCGACGTGTCGATGCCCGACCTCGACGGCTGGCAGACGCTCGAGCGGATCCGAGACCTCAGCGAGGTGCCGGTTCTGATGCTGACCGCCCGCGGAGACGAGCTGGAGCGAGTGCGGGGCCTGCAGGCGGGCGCCGACGACTACGTCGTCAAGCCCTTCGGGAGACAGGAGCTCGTGGCACGCGTTCAGGCACTGCTACGACGGGCTGGCCGAGACGCTGCCCAACAGCAGGAGCACTACGTCGACGATCGTCTGACGATCGACTTCGCGCAGCGTGCAGTCACCTTCAACGGTGAGGCGATCGCGCTCACGCCGCTCGAGTTCAAGCTACTCGGCGCCCTCGTCCGCCACCCGCGCCAGGTGCTCTCTCGCGATCAGCTGCTCGAGCTCGTCTGGGGCAATACGTACGGCGTCTCCGGTGACCAGGTGAAGCTGTATGTTGGGTACCTGCGCCGCAAGCTGGCGCCCAAGGATCCCGCCGGAGCCCCGATCGAGACCGTTCGCGGTTTCGGCTACCGGTACAAGCCGGGTTAGCTCAACAGCTCCGCGACGCGCGCCACGAGGTCGCGTGGGCTGAAAGGCTTTTTCATGTACGCGCTCGCACCGGTCGCGAAACCTCGCACGACGTCGGCCTCCTGTGCTTGTGCGCTGAGCAGCACCACGGGTAGTGCGGCCGTTTCCGAATCTGCGCGCAGGCGGCGGAGTACCTCGAGGCCGTCGACGAGTGGCATCGTGATGTCCAGCACGGCGAGGTCGGGCCTGTGCATGCGAACGCCGGCGAGCGCCTCCGCCCCGTCCGCCACAGCCACCACCTCGTGACCCGAGCGCTCGAGCACCGCCTTGATCAGCGCGAGGATGTCCGCGTCATCGTCTGCGACGAGGATCAGTCGTCGTCCGGTCATCCATGTGCACCGGTCGGCAGCTCGACGCAGAAGGAGGTCCCCTCGCCAGGTTCGCTACGGACGGCAATCGAGCCCCCGTGAGCTTCGACGATCGCGCGGGCGATGTAGAGGCCCAGACCGGTGCCGGGAATCTGCCGGTCGGAGGCCGTCGACGCGCGGAAGAAACGCTCGAAAAGGCGCGTCTGCTCCGCGGTAGCGATGCCGATTCCCGTGTCGCTGACCTCGAGGCGCACGACACCGTTCACCGGCGTGAGCGAGACGCGAACGTCTCCACCTGCAGGCGTGAACTTGATCGCGTTCGAGACGAGATTGTCCAGCAGCTGGAACATCCGACCTCGGTCGGCCTGCACAGCCGCAACGTCGCTCGCCTCGCAGGTGAGCTCGATTCCTCCTGCTGCGGCACGCGGCTCGGCCTCTGCGACCGACTGCCTCACGACCGCGGCGAGGTCGAGCTCCCCAGGGTGGAGATCCAGCTGGCCGGCCTCGAGCCGAGCAACGAAGAGCAGGTCGTTGACGAGGCGAAGCAGACGGTCGGCGTTGCGATTGACGATGTCGAGATACCGCTGCTGCTCCTCGGTCAGGTTGCCCTCGTCGATTGTGAGCTCGAGGTAGCCCATGATCGACGTCAGCGGCGTCCTGAGGTCGTGGGAGATGAGCGCGACGAATTCGTCCTTGACCCGACCCGCTTCGAGCAACTGCTCGTTCTGCAGTGCGAGCTGACGCTGGGCGGACTCCGACTCGTCGCGTGCGGCCTTCTCGGCGCGCCGGAGACCGTCGAGCGACCGGATCAGCCCGGCGAGCCTGACGAGAACCAGCGCGGAGAGCGCCGCCGATCCGACCGCAAGCGCTACGGCGTCGACCGGACGATGGGCCAGGTGTTCGACCAGGAGAAGAATCGGCGCGGTCGCGACGGCTGCGGCGAGCACGACCAACCGAGTGGTGCTGAGCCCTGGGCCACGCGCGGCTCTGGACGATGACAGGTCACGCATCGACGGGGTGAGCGCTGCAACGCCCCAGAGGACGTACGACAGGAGCCAGCCAGCATCCAGAGCCGACGTGCCCGAGGCGCTCTCGGGTTTGATGCCGTAGACCTCGTCGACGACGAGGAGCAGCACGATGCTCGCGGCCAGGTACCGGTAGGCGGGGGTGCGCCACGTTGGTGTCAATGCAAGAAAGACCAGCGACGCGAGGAGGAGTACGTCCATCGCCGGATACGAAAGCGCGACGATGTTCGCCACCCAGTCGCTCGAGCCCTCCACCAGGGGGTGCATGACAAAGATCCATTGGCAGATCGCGAATGCAACGGTGAGGAGCGCGGCATCCACGATTCCGACTCGGCGATCGACCGGACGAACGCGCAGGACGAGCAGTACCAGACCGGCCGCCAGAAACGGGTAGCCCGCGAGATAGAAAACGTCGGCCACGGACGGAATCGGCGGATCGCGATGCCAGACCGACGCATAGAGGTTGAAGATGACGTCGCCGACGGCGAACGCCATCAGACCCGCGGCGAACAAGTACCAGGCCACGGCGAGCGACGGACGATGCTTGCGCGTGCCCACGACGACCGCGACAGCCGAGCTTGCGCCGATCAGGTCGTAGAGGAGCGATTGCCCTCGGCTGTTCCAAGGCAGCACGAAGTACAGCCCGGTGGCTGCGAGGCCCGCGAGGAGATACATCCGCGCGAGCGTCATCGTGCGGAGGCCGGCGGCAGTCAAATCGCTCTCCGGTGCCTATCGGCAACAAGGCTCGACTCGATTAATGCGTATCGCTGAAGACGAGGGTCGTGACCGCGCTCGTGTTGCCCGCCGCATCCGTCGCGGTGATCGTGTAGGTCACGCTGATCGGCGGATTCGGCTTCCCGTTGACGATCGCGACCGCGACGCTGTACGAACCGGCGCCGTCCGCCGTGGTCGAGTACCCGCTGCTGGGAGCAGGCGCCGTCTTCGTGACGCTGATCGACGCGTTCGCCTCGGCGGCGCCAGCCACGACATCCGCCACGTTGTTGTTGTCCGTGTAGGAGGCCGTCGGCGCGCCGGGCGCCACGGTGTCCTTGGTCACGGTGATGGTTCGAACCGATGAGACGTTCCCGGCGAGGTCTGTCGAGATGACGGAGAGGCTCAACGTGCCGTCGCCGAGTCCCGAGACGTTGACGCCGTTGAAGTTGACGGTGCCTGCGCCGGCCGAGCCCGCATGTGTGGCCGTCACGGTGCCGCCGACTGTTGCGGTCAACTGGACGACGTCTGTGGTCAGCGAGCCTGCCGGAAGCGCAACGGCGATGCTGATGCTGGAGGAATTCCCGGAGTTGACATAGGCGGAGCCGGCGCCCGCGCCGTTCGTGAGCGTGATCGAGGTCGCCTGACCCGGGGCCGTTGCGTCCGCAGTGACGCTCACGGTCGTGCTGTCGAGGCTGTCGAGCACGGGTGTCCCGCTCGAGACGGCATGGATCTTGTACGTGTAGGCCGTTCCGTCGACGGTCGCGGTGTCGCTGTACGTCAGCGCTGCTTGAGGGGTCGCCGTCAGCTTGGTATAGGCGCCGCCGCTCGAGCGGTACACGTCGTAACCGGCGAGGTTCGTCGTCGTGGTCGACGCGCCCCAGGCGAGGTCGATACGGCCGGCAGGCTTCTGGATCCCGGTCGGGGCGCCCGGTGCCTCCGGAGCCTCGTCGACGTGGAACGAGTAGTCGCGATAGAGCCAGCTCGATCCGGAGAGGCCCAGGCGGAGCGTTCCGGTTCCTCGCCCCGCGACGGTCGCCGAGGTGGTGACGCTGAGCGTGGTGGAGGCGCCGGCGGCCAGCGAGACCGAAGTGCTCGAGCTCGACGCGAAGAGGGCCGACGCAGCCTGTGGGACCGACGAAAGGCTCAGCGTCGCGGTTCGCGTCGCGCTACTGACGTTCGTGATCCGGAAGACGTTGGAGAAGTTTCGGGCCGACGGCACCGTGCCGAGGTCGATCGAGAGCCCGTCGACGTTCCCAGCGGCGACGGCGGTCGACGTGCCCGGCCGAACATCGGTGCCGGGTGAGACCGAGAAATAGTTGTGCAGCGCGTCCGAGGTGATGCTGTTCCCCGGCGCTGCGATCGAGCCGGTGAACGCCGCCGAACTGAGCTGCGTGAAGAGGCCGGCGGCGGCGAGCGAGAGACACGCGATGACAACGAGCCTGCGCATGAAGTTATGCGCTCACCGGGGCGGTCGTTTCCTTGCGCCAGATCCACCCCAAGACGGCGACCAGAAGCGAGAGAGCTGCCACGCAGATGAGGAGGCCGCGCACCTCGCGGGTGTGCGCATAGAAGAGGATGTAACCGGCGACCGGCACGCTGAACGAGACGCGACCGACCTGTCCCGAGAGGCGAATCGTCCAGGGGTCGCGGCCCGAATTCGCATCGCCCTTGGTGCGATACGCGAGCCCGCGAGGAGTCGACAGGATGTCGATCACCCGATGGGTCACGAGCCGCCCCTTGACGTACGGATCGGAGAACGTGATCACGTCGCCCACCCGCACGTTCTTCGACGGGATCGCGCGATCGAGCGCGAGGCCACCGACGGGGATGGTGGGCTCCATCGAGCCGGAATAGACGGCCACAGGCTTGTAGCCGAGGACGGTCAGCGAAACGTACGCGAGAGCGAAGGCGACGGCGGCCCCCGAGAGGAGGCCCACCGTCACCTTGCTCGCCTTGTTGATGAAACGTCGCACCGTCGTCCTACGCCTGGGTCGCTGACCAGGTGAACGTCGTGCTGGCGGACAGGCCCTGGAGGACGTTGTCGCCTGCGTCCGTCCCGGTCGTCGGGAAGGTGACGTGGAAGTAGAACGTGTGAGCTTCTCCGGCAGCGAACGTTCCCAACGCCGCTGAGCTGATTGCACCCAGCGAGCCGTCGTAGAGAGCGGTGCCGCCGTCGACGTCCTTGTAGATCTTCAGGTTCAGCTGGCTTGCGAGAGGCGCACTGCCGGTCGTCGAGCCGGACAGCGAGTACACACCGGCGAGTGTGCCGGTGTTCGTGATCGTGACCGTGCCGGTGGCCGAGTCGCCGATCTTCATCGCCGAGGCGTTGAAGATGGCACCGGAGCCCGACCGGGTCATCGAGAGCGTGCCCGAGGCGAAGGCGTTGGACGCGATCGCGGTCGGGGTCGCCGTGAAGTTGGCGAAGGTCCCTCCCACGGCCGCGACGGCAAGAACAGAGACGGCCGCGAGGCTGAGGAGGATCTTCGACAGTGGGAGGTTCTTGGGCATCTTGCGTGTCAGTCCTTTCGGTTGGTTGACACGCTCTCCATCGGCCCGCCCAGAATGTGGATGGGGCCTATGTCCGAATGAATCCGGTAGGAACCGAAACCGGGCGAAAGCTGCGCTTTCGCCGGAGTTCTATGGCTTACAACCCGCACTCGATCCCTAGGCCGGAGGCTAAGACCAGGCGAAGCCGGGCTTAGCCGCAGGCGTACTCATGTGGGCACGGCCGCGTCAGCGCCCGTGCCCACACGGTTGAGGACAACCGCGAACCGCAGACGCGGCAAGAGTGCGCGGGCTCCGCCCGCGCACGTTCAGCGCGAAGCGCCGTACCCAATCCCGGGCGAAAAGCGCAGCTTTCGCCCGGAGGCCGCTAGGCCTTCCGCCAGCGGCCGAAGATCAGGCCCCCGAGGGTGAAGCCTAGGCCGAAGGTGCCTACGGCGAAGCCGCCGATTGCGAGAGCCTTGCGCCAGGTCGAAAGTCGCTGCCAGCGGCCGAGCGCCTCGCGCTCTTCCGTCGTCAAAGGCTCCCCTCGGCGTTGCTTGCGGATCGCGCCGCCCGCCCGGAGACCGAGATAGACGTCGTCGAAGATCTCGGCAGACTCTTCGGTCACGCGGGTCAGACTATAGCCTCCACCGGCTGTGCTTACACGTGTTTTACACCTGTCCGACCTCCATTTCGGAGCCGGCGACGATAGGGCGATCGAGCGCGGTGCACCGCTTCTGATCGACCGGTTCCAGCCCGAGCTCGTGATCGCCAGCGGGGATCTCAGCCATCGGGGCCGTGACGGCCAACTCGGCGACTCCGCTCGATTCCTGCAGAGCCTCGGCCGGCCGGTGTTGGCAATTCCCGGCAATCACGACATCCCTTACTCCTTTCCGGCGCGCTTCACGCACCCGTTCCGTGCCTTCGAGCGACAGTGGGAGACGACGGAGCCGGCATATTCCTCGGCGAGGCTCCACGTGATCGGTCTCAACTCGGTCCGCCCGTGGCGGCATCAGTCGGGCGGCATCCGCGGCGGCCAGCTCGAGCGCGCAGAGGAGCGATTGCGACGCGGGGCCCCTGACGCCTTCCACATCGTCGTGCTGCACCATCATCTGATCGGCGCGCCCTGGCGCTCGCGGAAGAAACCCGTCGCCCGCCGCAACCATGTGCTCGGCTCACTGGTGGCCGCAGGCGCCGACCTGATTCTCGCCGGGCATATCCACCAGGCGGCCGTGAGCGAGCGGCACGAGTTCGAGATCGTGCACGGCGGCGAACGTTCCGTGGTCGTTTCGGTCGCGCCCGGGCTGGGCCAGCCTCGTCCAAAACGACAGGGCGAGGCTCGCGGGCTGCATCTCTACGAGGTCGACGCGAGCTGCCTCCGCGTCCGCACCTACGTGTGGGCGGACACGGACTGGGGTCTCACTGCCGAACGCCGGTTTCCGCGCGGCCGAGAGACCCTCGAGTCCGAACCCGCCTAAACGGTTCTCGCAGCTCCGCGGTTCGCCAGCAGCCGCCCGACGAGGGCGATGTCGATCACGACAGACCTGGAACCACATCCGGCCGCGTCGTACTCTTCATACGTGTCGGGCAGCTTGCCCACAGGCACCGTCACCATGCTCTTCACGGATGTCGAAGGCTCGACGCGCCTGCTCGGCGAAGTCGGCCCCGCCGAATACGCAGACGTCCTGAAGGAACAGCAGCGACTCATCCGGCAGACGGCGGCCGAGCATGACGGCATTGAAGTCGACACTCAAGGCGATGCGTTCTTCTTCGTCTTCCGTTCGGCACGTAGCGCAGCCGCGTGCGCGCAGAGCGCACAGGAGAGGCTCGCGAAGACGTCTGTCAGGGTGCGAATGGGACTTCACACGGGAGAGGCGCTGCTCGTGGACGGTCGCTACGTGGGGATGGATGTCCATCGTGCCGCGCGCGTCGGTGCGGCCGGCCACGGTGCTCAGGTCCTGCTTTCACCGGCGACGGTGGCGTTGCTCGAGCCGGAATCCTTTCAGCTGCGCGATCTCGGACAACATCGGCTGAAGGATCTCTCCGACCCGATCCGTCTCTACCAGCTCGGAACGACGGACTTCCCGCCGCTCAAGACGCTCCACCGGACGAATCTTCCTGTGCCGGCAACACCCTTCCTGGGGAGGACGCGTGAACTCGCGACGGTGATCAGGCACGCCGCCGATCCTTCGGTCCAGCTGCTCACGCTGACAGGGCCGGGCGGGACCGGCAAGACGCGACTCGCGCTTCAAGCCGCCGGCGAGCTCGCCGAGCAGTTTCCCGGAGGAGTGTTCTGGGTGCCGCTCGCGCCCCTCCGAGACTCTCGTTTGGTCGCGTCCGCGATCACGGAGGCACTTGGATTCGAACACGAGGGCGATGACGACAGCATCGATTCGATTGCGAGCGCGATCGACTCCCGCACACTCTTGCTGGTCGACAACTGTGAGCATCTCCTCGATGGCGTGGCCGCGGTGGTCCGAAAGATCGTCGGCGTCCTTCCTGATCTTCAGATCGTCACGACGAGCCGTGAGCCACTCTCGCTTGGAGGCGAACGTGTGATTCCGATCGACCCGCTCCTGCGATCGGACGCGGTCGCGCTCTTCAGGACGCGCGCGGAGGCGGCCGGCGCCACTATCCTGGACGACGATGTCGTCTCGACGTTGTGCGCACGTCTTGACGATCTCCCGCTTGCGGTCGAGCTTGCGGCCGCGCGTGCCGCCGCACTTCCCCCGCGGCTCCTCCTCGACCGGCTCTCGGACCGGCTCGACCTGCTCCGCGGTCCGCGTGATGCCGACGAGCGCCAGCGCACCCTGCGGGCGACGATTTCATGGAGCTACGATCTGCTCGGTCCCGAGGAGCAAAGGCTCTTTCGATGGTTGTCTATTTTCGCCGGCGGAAGCGCACTCGACGCCATCGAGGCAGTCACAGATGCAGATGTCGACGACCTCGCCTCGCTCTGTGCGAAGAGCCTCGTGCGGATGACCTCGACCCCCCGTGAGCCCCGTTACTGGCAGCTCGAGACAATCAGGGAGTTCGCAGACGAGCAACTGATCGCAGCGGGCGAAGCCGAGTCAGTCCGCGCCCGGCACGTACGTTGGTTCGCGAGCCTCGCTTCAGAGGCGGATGCACACCAATGGGAGGTCGACGCCGCAGAGTGGCTCGAGCGCCCCGAAGCAGATCTCGGGAATCTCCGGGTCGCGTTCGCACAGGCCCTGATGTCCGACCCGGGGGCGGCAATCGCGCTCGGCTCATTCCTCGGGCACCTCCACACGTTGCGGGGCCGGTATCCGGAAGCAGAGGGCGTGCTCGAGCAGGCGATCGGCCTGGCCGACGACCCCGTGCGCGGGTCACTGCTCCGTCGCCGCCTCGGCTATCTCCTCGTCCGCCGCAAACAGATGGCGGGCGCCGCGGCGATCCTCGCCGAAGCAGAGGAATTCCTCGGACCGCCGGGCAATCACGCCGACGAGTCGTACTGGCGGGCGTGGTTCGACGTGAAGGTCGGGCAGGGGAATCTCCACTACTGGAGCGCCGACACGGTTGCGCTCGGACGGGTGGCCGAGGAGATGCGTCCGCATGTTGAAGACCATGCCACTACGAAACAACGCGCCGAGTTCCTGAGTCTGCTGCTCTTGAACGCGTGCCGCCAGGAGCGATACGTGTTGTCGGCAGAGTCGGAGGAAATTGCGAGAGCGGCCTACGCCGCATCGCAAGAAGCAGGCGACTGGGACGCCGAGTTCCAGCTCGGGTTCGCGCTGCTGTGGCGGGGAAAGATCGAGGAGGCCGAGCGGCATCTACGGGCCGGACGCGACGACGCACACGTGGTCGGAGACGTCCTCACCGAGATTCGTTGCCTTGTCTACAGCTCGATAGCCCGGCGAAAGCTCGGTGACGTGGAGGGCGTCCAGGCCCTCGCCGAGGAGATTGCGAAGCTCGAGGACACCTACGGCTACACCGGCCTCGTCGACGGCAACCGGGCGTGGCTTGCATGGCGAAAGGGTGACAGCGGGGCCGCCGAACGTTGCGCAAACGCTTCGCTGTCAAACATGTCGGCGACCGGTCCCTCAGGACCCGGCTTCTTCCAGTGGACGGCGCGATTTCCGCTGCTCGCCGTCTGCGTCGAGCGCGACGAGCTCGCAGCAGCTGCTCGACATGCGGTCGCCATGCTCGACGAAACCCAACAGCCGCTTCCCCCGGAGCTCGAGTCCGCCCTGCGAGAGGCACTCGACGGCGGAAGCCGACGGGCTTTTGCCCGCGCGCTGGAGCTTGCAACGGCGGCTGGTTACGTCTGACCGGCGCTCGTGGTTGGGCGCGCCGGGACTAAGCACCGCCGCCCAGCTGGCTCTTCTTCAGCTCGTATTCCTCGTCGGTGAGGATTCCGGCGTCGTGGAGATCGCTGAGCTTGCGGAGATTCGAGTCGGCCGCGCTCTCGGCCTGCGCGCCCTGGGCCTGCCGCACCAGATCCTCCATCTTGTGACGCCGCTCCTGGAACTTGTCGATGCCGATGCCACGTTCCGGGAACTTGAGCGCGTCGGGGCCGGTCAACGGGCGCTTCTGGACGAAGCGCCGGTACGCGACAACGAGTAGAACCGCGCCCAGGAACGAGAGCAGCCCGATCGCCTGCGTCCCCCTCCCCCAGATCGCAATCGCGATCCCGCCCCCGACCGCCGAGCCCACCAAGCCGATCGCCACCGTCAGCCATGCCGGCATCGGATCAGGCCCGGGCACTGCGAGCCTCGCCAGCCCACCTGTGATGAAGCCGAAGATCATGATGAGAATGATCGAGCCGAACATTTGCGGAGATTTTAGGTGGTCGCCGAAGCCGGAGCCCGGGCCGCAGCCATCAGCTCGCGGCGGAGCTCCTTGATCTCGTCGCGAAGCTTGGCGGCGTACTCGAACCGGAGCTCCTCCGCCGCCGTGAACATTTCTTCCTCGAGCTCGATGACGAGCTTCTCGAGGTCACTGGGCGCCAAGCCTTCGAGATCCTTGCGGCCGCGGCGGCGCTTCGAGCTGGGAACGGTCGGCGATTCGAGCGTCAGGAACTCGGCGATGTCGGACACTCCCTTGACGATCGATTCCGGCGTTATCCCGTTCTCCTCGTTGTAAGCCAGCTGCACCGCGCGGCGGCGGTTCGTCTCGCTCAGAGCACCTTCGATTGCTTCCGTCCGCTTGTCGGCGTACATCAACACCTTCCCGTTGATGTGGCGGGCCGCGCGGCCGATGGTCTGGATCAGAGCCGTCTTGCCGCGCAGGAAGCCCTCCTTGTCTGCATCGAGAATCGCAACCAGTGACACCTCCGGCAGGTCGAGCCCCTCACGCAGGAGGTTCACGCCGACGAGCACGTCGTAGTCGCCGAGTCGCAGCTCTCGGATGATCTGAATTCGCTCGAGCGTGTCGATCTCCGAGTGGAGATAGCGCGCCTTGACGCCCGACTCGAGGAGATAGTCCGTCAGATCTTCGGCCATCTTCTTCGTCAGCGTCGTGACGAGCACACGCTCGCCGATCTCCTCACGGCGGCGGATCTCGTTGAGCAGGTCGTCGATCTGGTTGTGCGTCGCGCGCAGCTCCACCTCGGGGTCGACGACACCGGTCGGTCTGATCAGCTGCTCGGCCACCCGGGTCGCGTGGCGCCCCTCGAACGGCCCCGGCGTCGCGGACACGAACACCAGCTGCGGCACCTTCTCGAGGAACTCGTCGAAACGAAGCGGCCGGTTGTCGAGCGCAGAAGGGAGCCGGAAGCCGTAGTCGACCAGCGTCTGCTTGCGCGACCGATCGCCCTCGTGCATGCCGCCGATCTGCGGGATGGTCTGGTGCGACTCGTCGACGAAGACGACGAAGTCGTTCGGGAAATAGTCGAGCAGTGTAAACGGGTGCGTTCCCGGGGCGCGGCCCTCGAGGATGCGCGAGTAGTTCTCGATCCCGTTGCAGAAGCCGAGCTCCTGCATCATCTCGAGGTCGTACTCCGTGCGCTGCCGCAGCCGGTGCGCCTCGAGCATCTTCCCCTCGACCTCCAGCTGCTTGACGCTCTCCTCCAGCTCGTGCCTGATCTCGGAGACCGCCCGCTCGATCGTCGGCCGCGACGTCACGTACTCGGTCGCCGGCCAGATCGCGATGTTGTCGAGCTTCGCGTAGATCTCGCCCGTGAGGGGATCGAAATGGCTGATCTGCTCGACCTCATCGCCGAAGAAGGAGATGCGATATGCCGTCTCCTGGTTCGCGGGCTGCACCTCGACGACGTCGCCCTTCACCCGGAAGCGCCCGCGTCCCAGCATCGTGTCGTTGCGGACGTACTGCGAGTCGATGAGCTTCCGCAGCATCAGATCGCGGTCGTGCTCCTCCCCGACCTCGAGGATGATCACGCGCTCGCGCCACTCTTCCGGCGAGCCGAGCCCGTAGATGCAGGAGACCGACGCGACCACGACGACGTCGCGTCGCGTGAAGAGCGCCGACGTCGCCGCGAGCCGAAGCCGCGCGATGTCGTCGTTCTGGGAGGAGTCCTTCTCGATGTAGAGGTCGGCTTGCGGGACGTAGGCCTCGGGCTGGTAGTAGTCGTAGTACGAGACGAAGTACTCGACGGCGTTCCCTGGGAAGAACTCCCGGAACTCGTTGCAAAGCTGCGCCGCAAGGGTCTTGTTGTGGGCGATCACCAGAGCAGGACGGCCCACCTTCTCGATCGTCCAGGCCATCGTCGCCGTCTTGCCGGTGCCGGTCGCGCCCAGCAGCGTCTGGTACCGCTCGCCGGCCTGGAGCCCCTCAGCGAGGGTCGCGACTGCTGTCGGCTGGTCGCCGGTCGGGCGGTAAGCACTGGTTGTTTCGAACTCCGCCATTCAGGCCAAGCGTAGCCTCGATGGATGTCGTGACCGAGTGACCGCACGCATCCTCCGCACCGCGCCTACGCCCAGGGGAGGCGTCGTTGCGCTGACCGAGAAGGCCAACGCGGGCGAAGGCTAGCGCTAACTCGAATGCAGCCGGCGCTTCGCGACCTGGAGGAGCTCGTCGATGCCGCCGCAGATATCGCAGTGGTAGACCCGAATCGTGCCGTCTTTGCTCGCCGTGATGATCGTCCGGCCGTCACGCCCGCCGAACGCTGCTCCGATCAAAGGCCTGGAATGGCCATGAAGCAGTAGCAGCCGGCGCCCGGTCGACACCGAGCCCACACCTGCGGTGCTCGGGCCTGCGGTCACGACCCAGCGACCGTCACGGCTGAAGGCGGCTCCGCCGAGCGGCCCGAAGTGCCACCGAATGACCTGCTTCGGAGGCCCTCCGTGCACATCCCAGATTCGTGCCTCGTGGTCCGCGCTTGCAGTAAGCAGCAGGCTCGCATTCGGCGAGAACATCACGGCGGTGATCGCGGCCTGGTGAGCCGAGAACGCACGCAGCATCCGTCCTGAGCCCAGTTCCCAGAGCCGGACCGTGCCCTTGCTGTCCCCGCCAGCAAGGAGGGTTCCGTCGGGACTGAAAGCGACTGCGGTCGCGGCGAGACCCTTTCCACCCAGAACCTGCTCGCGGCCGCCGGCTCCCCGAATCGCAACCGAGCCGTCACTCCGTCCGCGCGCGACTCTGTTCGTGCGGTCGGACACGGCAAGGCTAAGCGTGGGCCGCGTGGCGACGATGGGACCTCGCGGTCCGAACGCAACGGCAGTAACGGGTCCGTGGATCCGCACTGATCTGAGCACGCGTCCTCGCCCGACCTCGCGCACTCGTGCGACTCCGCTAGCGTCGCCGGTGATGACGCGCCTGCCGTCGGCGCTCAGGCCGAAGGCGGTGAGCGACGGTTGGCGCGCGGCCATCCGGAGATCTGGCTCCGTCTCGGAAGCCCAGAGACGTGCAGTTCCGTCCTCGCTCGAAGTGAGAACCAAGCGACCGTCGGGGCTGAATGCGACTGAATTGATCGCGCCGTTGTGCCCCAGCAGGATTCTGACGGGCTTACCGCTCGCCAGTCCCGTACGGGCCTTGGTGTCGCGGCTTCCGGTCGCGATCGCCTTGCCCGTGGGATTGAAAGCGATCTTGGTCGTGGGGTTGGAGTGGCCGAACATTATTCCGCTCTGGAATCCCGTCCGCGCTTCCCAGATCCGCGCCGTGCCGTCCGCAACCGCTGCCGCGACCAGGATTCCATTCGGACTGAAGACGGCATCGATAATCGAACTGCCCGGCTCCGGGCCGCGGAGGACCTGGATCTGCCGATCGGTCACCGTCGACCAGACGCGCACGACGCCTTCGTGGCCGCAGGTAAGGAACGACGACCCATTCGGGCTGAAGGACGCACACTGGACCAGACCCTTGTGTTCCAGCCGGCTCACGAGCAGCCCCGTGAGGAGCGAGTACACGCGGGCGAAACGATCCTGCCCGAACGTGACCAACAGGTTCCCCTTCGGACTTACCGCGCCCCCTTTCGCCAGAGCCTTACCCTGGGTTCGGATCGTCCGGAGCAACTTCCCGTCATTCGACCGCCAGAGTCGGATGAGTCCGTTGCGCGCGATCGTCAGCACACGCAGTGAATGACTCACGAAGAACGCAGTCGTGACCGGGCCTCCCGCGTCGAGCCGCTGGAGCGGAGAGTCACCTGCTCCCCAAATTCGAGCTACGCCGTCCCGGCCAGCCGCCAGGATCAGTTGTCCGTCGCCGTTGTAGGTCGCGGCGGTGACCGGGCCGCCGTCATCGAGGATCCGCTCCGGAGTGCTGGAGCCGACGCGGTAAACCCGGACTTTCCCGTCCTTCGAGCCGGTGACGACGTGCCCTCCGGACGGGTCGAACCTCGCGATGCGGACGGGGCCGTCCGCCCGATAGACCGCGCGTTGCTGAGCGGCCAGGAGGGCATCCCGTAGGACGTCTTCCTCGTGTACGCCGCGTTCGAGCTGTGCCGCCTGGATTGCGAGCTCGATGCTTCTCTGGGGATCCACATCGAGGAAGCTGTTCGCGGCAGCGGCGAGCTCGCGTGCGTGCGCGCGCCGGGCCTGGGCGCGAGAGTGGCTCCGCTCGACGAGTGCAAAGACGGCGATGGCCGCCACCAGGACGAGGCCGACCAGTGCTGCCGTCGCGACGCCGAATGCGCGACGGCGACGACGCTCGGCGTCATGAACCGACCGTT
Organism: Actinomycetota bacterium; assembly: GCA_005883355.1. Lineage (GTDB taxonomy): Bacteria > Actinomycetota > Thermoleophilia > Gaiellales > Gaiellaceae > 3-1-20CM-4-69-9. Next base: position 46,355 of record VAXG01000029.1, read on the forward strand.
CGGCGCGGTAACGGGCCCCCCAATCCGCGACTGCGTCGGCGAGCACATCGTGATAGATCTCGTATCGAGTGCCTGCGCCGTCGTCGGAGCTCGCGCGAACGATCCGCTCGGCGGCAAGTCGCCGCAAGACGTCGGCGGCCTCTTGCTCTTCGATATCGGCGTAGCCGGCGAGATCGCGCGTCCGATGTGCGATCTTTGATCCGGAAGGTGTGACGAGAAAGTTGTACATCGCTGCCGCGGCATCCTTCTGCCGAGGCGAAAGATCGGCCATCGCATGCTCGAGATGGTCCTCGACGATCCGCATGGCGCCCCCGAGCTCGGCCAGAGTCTCCCGCCGAAGCAACCTCGATCCCCGATCCGCCTCCACCTCCCACAGCCTGCTCATCACAAGCTGCAGATACGGCGCCTCGATGCGATCGTCGTTGCTCGGGGCGGTTACGACACCCCGACCGAGCGCGCCGAGTTCGACCCGCCCAGCCGCGACCTCGTCGAGGACAGCCACGACGAGAGCCGGCTCCACCTCGACCCGACGTTCGGAAGGAACGAGCTCGTTGAAGCGCTCCAACGGACCGCGGATCGCTGCTTCCCCGCCCGCACGGTCGAGGTTCTCCAACCTCAGCCGGTTCGACAAAAGGTTGGGAATCGCCGCCTTGAAGGCGTCGAGCAAGGCCAGAGCGTCTTCTCGTATTCCGATCAGCACGTTCACACGCAGGTCCGGACGGCGAAGCACGGCGGCCAGCTCCTCGACGAACGTGCGATCACCCTCGTGGTAGAGAAAGAACTCCTCGAATTGATCGAGCATCAGATAGATGTCGCCCCCCGTCCGTGGTGCCAGACCCGCGAGCGCTTCGACGGGATCTCCGATCCAGGAGGAGTGAATCCGCACGTCGACGCCGGCTTCCTGTCGGAGCTTGTATGCGACGCCCGCTCGAAGCACGGATGTCTTTCCGACACCGGTGGGTCCGAACAGGACGGTCACCCGCGAGGCCATGAGGTTCGCCGCGATCACCTGGCTATCCCGATCGCGCCCGAAGAAGAACAGTGCGTCGACACCGGAATCTTCGAACGCAGCCAGGCCCTTGTAGGGCGAGGAGGGAGCCGGCACTTCGCTCATGCTGTGGTCTCACTGAGCACGATGCCGGCGTACCGCGCCAGAATTCCCGCGTATTGCTCGAGTGGAAGCTCGTGCACCTCGACATCACGCCGCCTCCAGAATTCCCGCTCGAGCGGCATCGGCTGTGGTTGCACTGCCCACGAGCGATAACTCAGAGGCTGATCGCTCCAGAGCCGGTTCAGAATCACGCGGAGATTCCAGTCCGCCATCGTGTAACCGAGAAAGAGAAAATGACTACGCCGTAGCTTGGCTGCCAAGGACACGGGCACGGCGCCGGTGAGATCGGTCTGTGCCAGATAGTCGATGTAGTCGTCCTCGGTGACCACGAAGCTCTCCCATTCACGCTCGGCCCCGCGATCGACTTGGCCGTGAAGCTTGAGGATGACCGTGCGCCGCTCGAGTGAAAGCTCCGTGGCGTAGGTGTTCGGCAGATCGATGAGCCGGCCGCGGCCATCGGGGGTGATGTGGCAGAACTTGCCTCGGGCCGGGCCGGTCGCGATGTAGGAGACGACGTCGAACTCTTCGCCTGCTTCGAGAAAGGCGGCCTCGAGGGCGAGATCGTAGCTCGTCGTCACGATCAGTTGGTGCGGCACCCCTCGTTCCCGCAAGACTGGAGGAATCGACGCGAAGAACCGGTGAACGGCCGTCGGGGGAACGTCCGCGTCGAGGAGGGCATGCAATTCGTCGTAAAGCGGCCCCGAGCCCTTCATCACCGACACGTACTGCGCGACACGTGGAAGCCCGGCTTCGTTCTCCGCATAGTCGAAGCGCTCCGCGAGCATGCCGGCCAGCTCACCAACATCCGCACCGAGAACGGCAACCAGCCGACCGTCGAGCAAGATCCGAAGCACTTCGTCGAAGTGATCCTCAGCGGGCGGCGCGGCGTCCGGCGCCCGCAGCCCTGCATCCTGTCGGAGGATCTGACCGTGCAACTGCTGGAGATCGGGGCCGGGCTCGATCCCGAGTTGCTCGACGAGCGTGCGCCGAGCGTCCTGGTAGGTGTCCAATGCTTCCGCCTGTCGGCCGGAGCGATAGAGCGCAAGCATCAAATGCGCGCGGAGCCGCTCCCGAACCGGATATTGGCGGACCAGGGCCTCTAACTCCCCCGTCAGCTCGCTGTGACGGCCTGCCTCCAGATCGGCGTCGATCCGCTCCTCCAGCACAGCCAGCCGCTCTTCCGCCAACCGTGTGATCTCCGATTGCGCGAAGGCCTCGAACTCGACGTCGGCGAGAGGCGGCCCGCGCCAGAGGTCGAGGGCGCTCTGCAGGATCGAGGCGCGGTCATCGGCCTCAGGCTCGGCGCGAGCCTCTGCGACCAGCTGCCTGAAGCGCTCGAGGTCGAGCTGTTCCGGACGAATCGACAATGCATATCCCGGAGGCTTCGTCACCAGAACGTCGGCGCCGACGGTCTTCCGGAGCTGCGAGATGAAGTTTTGTAGCGAGGTCGCGGCCGTCCGCGGTGGCTGCTCGCCCCAGAGCGCATCGATGAGCCGGTCGGTTGAGACTGGTCTCGGCGCCTCGAGAAGAAGCAAGGCAAGCACGGAGCGCTGCTTCTGGCCGCCCAGCAAGAGCGGACCGGTCTCGTCCGAGACCTCGAGCGGTCCGAGGATCCGAAAGTCAGGCACGTGACCTTTGTAACACGGTGTCTTCCTCCTGGATAGCGGCACGTCTGTGCTGCCGGGCGGCCTGCGCTGAACGATCACGGCCGTTCCTAACCCCCCGCTAATCGCCGCAGTTAGCAGCCCGTGAGTCGGGCGTGAGTGAGCCGTTGCGGCCCCCTTCGACGGTGGCCGCATGGCTACCTCATTCTTCATCTCAACACGCGGCGCGCTCGCGCGCGCCTGCCTCCCGCTCCTGCTGCTCGTTTCGGTCCTTGCTCCGGCCGCCGCGAACGCGACGGGTGCGGCCGTCACGGACATCTCCCTGACGAACGGCGGCCGTCCTTTCTCAGGAGACAACCGCCTGCTCACCACGATCAGTCCCAACGGCGACGGCATTCGGGACCGGGCGACGATCCACTTCCGCCTGAGGGCAACGGCCGTCGTGCACTTCGAGATTGCCACGGTCGACACTCAGACGCCGAAGCAGGTCGAATCGCGGACGATCCGCCTGGGCCCCGGGCGACACTCAATCGTCTGGGCGCCTTCACCCAAAACCGAGCCCCGCACCTACCTCGCCCTCTTGCGGGTGGGAGGAATCACCTATGGCGCCCGGCGCTACGCGCAGGCCGGCCGACTCATCACACCGGTGATCCGCGTCCGGGGTGTCGACGCGTCGTTTTCCCAGGAGAGCTATGCCCCGAGGAGCACGGCACGGCTGACGGTCTCCACGGACGCCCGGTCACTCAGGCTCGATGTTCTGCAGTCCGGTCCGGGTCGCGATCCTCGACTCACGAACTTTGACGTCTTCGGCCCTGTGATGAGCGAGCCGATCACTGTGCCCTGGAGCTATCCGAACTCGCCGCACGCGATCAGCCTGTCGATCGGAAACTGGCCGAGCGGTGTGTATTTCGTTCGCCTGACGGCGGACGACGGCCGGGTCGGTTATGCACCTCTGATCGTCCGACCGGCGCACCTCGGCGAGCATCGGGTCGCCGTGGTCATGCCGACGTTCACCTGGCAGGCCTACAACTTCGAGGACGAGAACGGCGACGGGTGGGGAGACACCTGGTACGCCTCTTGGGACGAACACGCAACCGTACGCCTCGGCCGGCATTACGTCGGCCGTGGCATTCCCCCACACTTCCGTCAGTACGACCTCAACTTTCTTCACTGGCTGACGTGGCGTGACCGCGGCGTTGACTACCTCACCGACAGTGACATCGCCTCAGGTACGAGTGCTGCAAATCTCGCGCACGCATACGACCTGATCATCTTTCCCGGCCATCACGAGTACGTCACACCCCGCGAGTTCCGAGTCATGCGCGGCTATCGCAATCTGGGCGGCAATCTCGCCTACCTCTCCGCAAACAACTTCTACTGGCACACCGTGAGACATGGCGATCGTCTGCTCCGCACCGCGACGTTCCGGTCGCTGGGCAAGCCGGAGGAGGAGCTGACGGGCGCCCAGTATCGCGCTAACAACGGCGGCCAGCACCAGAAGCCGTGGGTCGTCGTCCACGCCGAGGTTGCTCCGTGGCTGTTCGTCGGCACCGGGCTCCACAACGGTTCGAGCTTCGGACGGGGCGGCGTGGAGATCGACGAGATCGGAGCGGCATCGCCCGCCGGCACGAGAATGATCGCAACGATCCCGCATGTGATCGGCAACCTGAGCGCCCAGATGAGCTTCTATGAGAAGAATGGGGCAAAGGTGTTCTCCGCCGGTGCTTTCACCCTCGCCGGACAGGCCACGTCCTCCGAAGTCAGTCCCCTCTTGGACAACCTGTGGCGATACATGACGAAGCCCTGAGACGCCGGCGCGCCATTGGCATCGTCGCGCGGCCCGGCTAACCTTGGCCGGGCCGCCTCCGTCCTACCAGCCGTGCGCTTCCGAATCTTCTTCCTCACCTGTGGTCTGGCTCTGTGCGCAAGCGCTACCGCCTCGGCCTACCCGTGGCCGGTCAAACCGTTCAAGGAGCAACATCCGATCCGCGCGAACTTCGGGGACCCGCGTACGGTCTTCCTCAACACGATGCTCACCGACGGCCTGCAAGGGCCCGGCACCTTCCTCTTCCACAACGGCATCGACATCGCCGCGCCCGGGGGGACGCCCGTCTATCCAGTCATCTCGGGGAAGGTGCGCTACATCGACGAATCAGCCATCTCGGTCAAGACGGAGGGCCGCGGCGTCTTCCAGTACTTCCACCTCGTCGTGAAGGTCCGTGACGGACAGCACGTCGTCGCGGGCAAGACCGTGCTCGGGACGGTCTTGCCTGTCTATGGCCACGTCCACCTGTCCGAGATTCGTGGCGGCCGGGTCTGGAATCCACTTGCACGGGGCGGCATCGCTCCGTACCGCGACCACACCGTCCCGCAGGTCCGTGCGATCAACGTGCGCCCCGCAGGTTCGTTGCTGCCGTTCGACTCCGCGACTGTGTGCGGCACCGTTTCGCTCGTGGCCGCTGCGGACGACGTCGCGCCGATGGCGGTGCCGGGCGTGTTCGCGGGCTTCCCGCTCTCGCCCGCGCTCATCACCTGGTCGCTCGCGAGGGTCTACGGGATCACGTATGTACGCGACGCCACGGCAGCCGACTTCCGCACGACGATGCCAAGCTCGAGGTACTTCTGGAGCGTCTATGCACGCGGCAGCTACCAGAACGCGCCCAGGTTCTCGAATCGCCAGTACTTCATGCCCGGCCGGTTCCTCTACAACCTCGCCAGCTTCGTCGACACGCGCACGTACCCGAACGGGCTGTACGAGATCACAGTGCGGGTCGCCGACATGCGCGGGAACAGCTCCGACGCCGCCCTGCAGTTCAAGATCGAGAACCGCGCCGGCAGCGAGACCGGCTGTTCGCCTCAGGTTCCGAGCTCGGCCCCGTAAGCGCGGCGGTAGATCCGCTTCAGTTCCTCGACGCGCGTGACGTAGGCGCGCGTCTCCGAGAACTGGATGCCCTCGCCCGCGCGGCGCCAGCGGTCGACGTTGTCCTGGCCCGCGTTGTACGCGGCGAGAGCGTCCTGTTCGTCGCCGTATTTGTCCAGGAGGTGGCGGAGGTACCAGGCGCCATAGCGCACGTTGATCTCGGGGTCGTAGAGATCCTCGACTCGAAACTGAGAGCCGCCGGTATGGATGGCGATTCCCTTGGCCGTGTCGGGAAGGAGCTGCATCAACCCGATGGCGCCCGACCTCGACCGGGCGTCGGCCTTGAACTTTGACTCCTGGTAGATGACCGCGGCGAGGAGAGCCGGATCGAGGTCGTAGTTGCGCGCATGGTCGCGAACGATCTGCTGGTACGAGAGCGGGTACCACAGCCGCTCCCACCAGCCCGGCTTGGACGACTGCAGCGTGGCGAACGTCGCGAGCAGGGCGCCGGCGAGCACGATCATCCCGAGGATCCGTTTCACGTCACGAGGTCTGCCATCACACCGGCGACGAACGCGTCGAGCTCTGCGAGCGTCCCGTCGTTGACGTACGTGTAGTCACCGAGCAGGATCTTCTCGTCCTCTGGGAGGAGCCGCTGCTCTCGTTCGTCGGCGATCGGCCTCCGCTTCGCCCGCACGTCCGGCGGTGCCGTGATCACGACGACGGCGTCGAAGCGCTTCTCGCCGCCGGTCTCGTAGAGGAGCGGCACCTCGGTCACGATCAGCGCGGGCGGATCGGGACCGTCGGCGAGCTCCTGACGCCAGGCGGAGTAGTCCTGCACGACTCTCGGGTGCAGCAGCTCTTCGAGCCAGTCGAGCTGCTCGGGATCGTTGAAGACGATCCGTGCAACCGCGGCCCGGTCCACTCCGTCGCTCCCGATCACCTCCGGGCCGAACCGCTCGACGAGGTCGCGGCGAATCTCCGGATCGCTCCGAAGCAGACGGTGCACTATCTCGTCACTCGACCTCGTCGCCGCACCGTGGCGCGCAAACGCCTCGAGCGCCGCGCTTTTGCCGGCGCCGATTCCACCGGTGATCGCGACTGCGAGTGGGCGCTTCGCGTTAGTGCTCGTCGGACACGGGCTCGGCGTGAGCCGGCGCCTCGTCGGCCGCACCCGGATCGACTTCGTCGCCTGTGCCCACGGCCTCGCGCTCGACCGCCTTGTCGCTGGACGGCGGTGCGTCGAGCTCGGGGGCCAGCGGCGCCGAGGCCGAATCGCTGAAGACGTCCTCGGAAAGGTCGAGGTGCGGTGTCCCTTCGATCGGTCCCTCCGACTCGGCGCGGCGGTCGGCGTCCACACGCTTGAGCGACAACGACAACCGGCGGCGTTCCGCATCGACCTCGAGGATCAGCACCGGCACGGTGTCACCCTGCGACACGACCTCTCGCGGATTCTCGACGTGATGCTGCGCGAGCTCGGAGATGTGTACGAGACCTTCGACGCCGGGGAGAATCTCGACGAACGCGCCGAATGTGACGACCTTCGTCACCTTCCCCTCGACGACGTCACCTTCCTTGTGCTGCTCGAGCACTTGCTGCCACGGGTCGGACTGCGTCTGCTTGAGACCGAGTGAGATGCGCTGGCGCTCGCGGTCGATGTCGAGCACCTTCACCTTCACGGTCTGGCCGATCTCCAGCACCTCGGACGGATGGTTCACGTGCGACCACGACAGCTCCGAGATGTGAATGAGGCCGTCCATCCCGTCGAGATCGACGAACGCGCCGAAGTCGACGATGTTCGAAATCTGGCCTTCGACGACGTCGCCTGGGTTGAGCCGATCGAGGATCGCCTGGCGCATCTCCTTGCGCTCGTCCTCGAGAACGGCGCGACGGGAGAGCACGACGTTGTTGCGGGAACGGTTGAGCTCGATCACCTTGGTGCGCAGCTCCTGGCCCATGAACTCGTCGAGATCCTGGACCCTGCGAATGTCGACCAGCGAGGCTGGGAGGAATCCGCGCACGCCCAGGTCGAGGATCAGTCCGCCCTTCACGACCTCGATCACGCGGCCGTTCACCGGCTCACCTGACTCGGCGGCGCCTTCGATCGCCTTCCATGCGAGCTCGAACCGGGCGCGCTTCTTCGAGAGGATCAGCCTGCCTTCGGCGTCCTCCTTGGTCATCACCAGCGCGTCGATCTCGTCTCCGACCGACACCTCGTCGGCCGGGTTCACAGAACGCCGGATCGAAAGCTCGGCGACCGGGATCACGCCTTCTGACTTGTAACCGATGTCCACGAGCACCTCGTCCTTGTCCACCCGAACGACCTGGCCGTGGACGACCTCGCCCTCGTTGATCGTCGGGAAAGTGGACTCGTAATCCGGGATCAGTTCGCCGTCCGGACCTGTGATCCAGACGCCGTCGCCCGCGATTCTCTGCTCGGTTTGCTCGGTCGCCATAAGCGGTCGATCAGTATAGCCAGGGGCCTTCGAGCGCTTCGAAAGCGCCCAGAGACCTCGAAGAGAAGGTCGTTAGAGCCTGGCCGCCAGGAGCGTCAGCTCGGCGGCCTGCGCCGGAGTGAGGCCCTTGTCGGTCTTGGCGCCGACCTGACCGACGAAGGCGGCGAGGAGGCCCTCCCGACCGCCCGCCGTCGGGGCGGTCGCCGCCCGTTCGAGCTTGTCGCAGAGATCGTCGGCGACCTTGGGATCCGTCGAGTAGGCCCGCACGAGGTCGCAGAGGCTCGAGAACGTTACGACGACGACGGAAACACTGCCCCGGTACTCGGAGACCCCGCCGTCCTTGTCACGGATCTTGCCGCCCACCGAAGTCACTCCGACATCCGTCGTGGGGCACGAGGCGCTCGCCGACCCACCGAATGCTCCGTAACCGTCGCCGCAGTCGAAGGCATACTCGAGACCGGCGCTCGTATCCGCGGCAGAGGGATCGTGCGCGCTCGTCAGAGAGAGCGTGAACGGGAAACCGGCTGGGCTGGATGCTGGTGCGTCGAAGGTCGCCACCGGGGCGACGTTCGCAATCGTCACAGTCGCGGTGTCGGTTGCCGTCAGACCGCCGTCGTCCGTGACGCGCACCGCGATCGTGCGGGTCGCGGGGCCATCGATCGCCGTCGCCGAGAACGACGCCGTCTGACCTGGTGTCTCGAACGTGCCGTTGTCATCGAGATCCCAGGCGTACTGAAGCAGGCCGCCCTCCGGATCGTTGGCGCCGGCGGTGACGTTGACAGAGGATCCTTCGTCGACCGAGTAGGGCCCGCCTCCCGAGACGGTCGGCGGCTCGTTTACCGGCGCCGCAGCTGCAGTCGTAAAGCTCCACACGTAATCGCTCGCCATCGCGTCTGGTGGATCGTCAGTGTCCTGATCCGTGACATCGGCTGCGGTGACGGTGACCGTGCACAATTCACCGGCCGCAAAGTCCGTACCTGGATCGAGCAGATAGCTCTGTGGTCCTCCGGTGAC
>VAXG01000119.1 GCA_005883355.1 Actinomycetota bacterium
GGGACACGTTCACCGACGACATGGTGCAGCGGATCGAGGAGCGGCTCGGGCATCCGGACCGCTGTCCGCACGGCTGGCCCGTCGATCCCGATGTCGAGCAGGCCGAGAACCGCGACCTTGCGCCGCTGTCGGATCTGAAAGCCGGCGCGCACGCGACGATCGTCCGCCTGGCGGAGCACGACGGCGACCTGCTGCACTGGTTCTACGAGGAAGGGCTCGTCCCCGGCAGCGAGGTCGAGGTTCGTGACGCCCAACCCGCAGCGGGCCAGGTCACGGTGAGGTTGAACGGCCAGGAGCGGGCGATCGGCGAAAAAGCCGCCGCTGGCCTCTTCGTCCGACCCGCCTAGCCTCGGAACCGGCTACTCGGGACCCGTTGGGGCCTGTCCCCACCATGGCCAGTCGCGCCATGGCCCGAGCTGGTCGAACGAGGCCTGTCGTTCGTGCCGAAGGTGTGATTTTTTGT
>VAXG01000120.1 GCA_005883355.1 Actinomycetota bacterium
TCGGACTGGCTCAACAACGCCACACTGCCGGATGGGGGTCGCGCTTTTCGTCGCGGGACATGTCCGAGGCGGCCGGCAACGTCCTTCGCTTCTGTGCGGCCTCAGAGCCTGCGCCTAACGGCAGCGCTCCCCGGCGCCGATACGAACGCCGTGAGCGCCGTTCCGACGACGCCGGCTCAGACTGCGGCCGAGGCTGTTGCGTTCCCGCGCAC
>VAXG01000121.1 GCA_005883355.1 Actinomycetota bacterium
CCGCTGATCTTCGTCACGGCCACCGCCTACCACTTTTTGCAGTCGCGCGGACACGCGACCACGACCGTCTTCAACGACGAGCTGCTCTACGCGAAGCTCTCGCAGTCGATCGCCGCGGGACACGGGCTCTCGATTCGCGGCGAGCCGTTCTTCTTTCCGGCTCTGCTCGCCCCTCTCGTCCAGGCGCCCGCCTGGCTCATCTCGTCGATGCCCGACGCGTACGCCGCAGCCAAGCTCCTGAACGCCGCGGTCATGTCGGCCGCGGTCTTCCCTGCGTACTGGCTCGCCCGCCAGCTGGTTCGCCCGTCGTTCGCGCTGCTCACCGCAGCTGCAGCAGTTGCGACGCCCGCAATGTTCTACCACGGCTATCTCATGTCGGAGGCCGTCGCCTATCCCGTGTTCCTCCTCGCAGTCGCCGTTATTGCCCGCGCGCTCGCTGGGCGTTCCAACCGGTTGGCGCTCGAGGTCCCGGCCGTGTGTCTGCTCGCCGTCGCGGCGCGGGTCCAGTTCCTCGTCCTCCCACTCGCATACCTCGTCGGCGTGGCCGTCTGCGGTCGGGGCGTTTATCGCCGGCATGTCATCCCAGCGGGATTGACAGCGCTGCTCGTGACCGCACTCGTCGGGCTTCCCGGCGTGCTGGGTCAATACGGCCAGGCGAGCACGCAGGTCGGTCACGCACCGGGCGCGCTCGCCCACTGGGCACTCACGGACGGAATTCTCCTCGCGTACGGCCTCGGGTTGGCAGTCGTCCCGGCCGCGATCTTCGGGCTCGGCCTGACGCTCGCGCGACCACACGCACCGATGGAACGAGCAGTCGCACTGCTGACCGTCGTGTGCACGACCATCTTCGTCGGCCAGGCCTCGCTGATCGCCGCCGGGGAAGCCCAGCGGCCGTTGGAGCGCTATCTCTTCTACGTCACACCGCTCCTCTTCCTCGCCTTCTTCGCGTACGTCGAGAGGGGAGCACCGCGCCGGTTCCTGTGTTCGGGTCTCGGTTGCATCGGAGCACTCCTGCTTTCGAGCGTGTCCCTGCCGGGAATGACCGGAACGGCGGCATTCTTCTTCGACGCGCCCACGCTGACGGGATTCGCCCGCGCCGCCTTCTACCTCGGGTTCCCCAACGCGTCACTGCTCTACGTCGCACTCCCGCTTGCGCTTGCGCTGCTCGCCTTCATGCTGCCGCTGACACGGCGCGGTGCGCCTCACTTCTTCGCGCTCGTCGCAATCGGCCTCATGGGAACGGCGGGCACCGCGGTCTATGCCACCGACAGACTCGCAACCGGATGGGACGCCCGCACGTTCGGGTCTGACCCGCAGGACTGGCTCGACCGCTCGGGTCTCGGACCGGCGCGCTACCTCTCCCTCCCGAAGAGCAACGACTTTCTCGGCACGCAGGTTGAGACCTGGAACAGAGATCTTCAGGGGATCGTCGTGCTCGCCAAGCCTGCACCGGACCCGTATCCGGTCGAAGCCGCCCACGTCGCGCCTGATGGGACGCTGGTGATCGCCGGTCGGCCGACGCAGCCCCAGGTGCTCGTCGTCAACGTCAACGGCTCGGCGATCGATCTCGAAGGACGCGTCGTCGCCCGTCCACGCGAGGGCCTCGTTGCCTACCGCATTCCCGCGAATGCGCATGTCCGCTCGCTCGCGCGCGGCCTCTCACCGGACGGCTGGGCCGGGAAACAACTCCAATACGAGGTCTGGCCGCGGCAAGCCGGTCGCTACGAGCTGACCCTGTCGCTACCCGATGGCGCCGTGGCGAGAAAGGCGACGCTCATCGCCGGAGACCGGAAGCGCACGGTCGTCCTCCGTGCGGCCCACGATCTCCGCCTGAGCATTCCGACCACCGGTGCGCCGCTCGAGCTCTTGGTCGAGGTACCGACCTCACTGCTCGGTGGGCGAATTCTGGGCGCGCAGGTTACCGCGCTGCGCTTCGTTCCGGCCTAGACCGAAGCGGCTGAGGCGACGCCGGCCGCGTCACGCAGCGCATCGGCCTTGTCCGTGCCCTCCCACGTGAAGTCACGGTCTTCGCGGCCGAAGTGGCCGTAGGCAGCGGTCTTGGTGAAGATCGGCCGCCGCAGATCGAGGTCACGCAGGATCGCCGCCGGGCGCAGGTCGAAGTGCTCGCGCACGAGCGCTTCGAGCTGGTCGACCGGGATGTGCTCCGTGTTGAACGTCTGCACCGCGATCGAAACCGGATGCGCCACGCCGATCGCATAGGCAACGTTCACCTCGCACCGGTCCGCGAGGCCGGCCGCGACGATGTTCTTCGCGACGTAGCGAGCGGCGTAGGCCGCCGAGCGGTCGACCTTCGTCGGATCCTTGCCGGAGAACGCGCCGCCGCCGTGACGCGAAGCGCCCCCGTAGGTGTCCACGATGATCTTCCTCCCCGTGAGCCCGGTATCCCCCATCGGGCCGCCGAGTACGAACTTTCCGGTCGGGTTCACGAACACGAAGTCGCGGTCGTCCATCAACCGCTTCTCGTCGTAGAGATCCGCCGGCAGGATGGGATGCAGGACACGCTCGACGATGTCGGGCTTGATCAGGTCTTCCGAGGAGATCCCGTCGGAGTGCTGCGTCGAAACCAGCACGCGCTCGATCTCGACAGGACGTTGCCGTCCATCGTCGTCGATCTCGTAGCGAATCGTCACCTGCGCCTTGCCGTCCGGTCGCAGGTAGGGCAACTCGCCGGCCTTGCGCACCTCGGCGAGCCGCTTGCAAATCTTGTGCGCGAGCATGATCGGGAGCGGCATCAGTTCCTTCGTCTCGCTCGACGCGTAGCCAAACATCATCCCCTGGTCGCCGGCGCCGATCCGGTCGAGCGGATCGTCGTCACCCGGGTCGTGCTGCACTTCGTACGACGCATCGACGCCCTGGGCGATATCCGGCGACTGCTCGTCGAGCGCGACCACGACGCCGCACGTCGTCGCGTCGAAGCCCCACTCCGAGTGCGTGTAGCCGATCTCCGAGATCCGTTCGCGCACGAGCTTCGGGATGTCGACGTAGATGTCGGTGGAGATCTCGCCCGCAACGACGACGAGCCCTGTGGTGATCAGCGTCTCGCAGGCAACTCGACCCTCGGGATCCTCCGCCAGGACCGCGTCGAGGACGGAGTCCGAGATCTGGTCGGCGACCTTGTCGGGATGTCCCTCGGTGACCGATTCCGAGGTGAACAGGAACTCGCGGGCGCCCATGACGGGCCACAGGCTACCGACAGCGGCTACTGGATGCGCAAGAAGAAGGAGATCTGGATTTCGTGCGAGTGGTTGACGGCGTATTCGACCGCGGAGCGCAGCGGCTTGAGGTTTCGCTCGACGCTCGCGGGAATCCCAGCGTTTCCGAAGCGCCGGATCAACGGGATCGTGCTGTGGATGTCGACGTAGAGCACGACCTGCGGCTTCGCCGGCAGACCTGAGCTGCGGGAAGCGTCCTGGTACTCCTGACTGTCTGCCAGCACCTTGCCGCCGTTCTTCGCGAACGCGATCCCAGACGGGAGGTCGGTGACGACTAGCTTGCCGTTGACGTTGGCGTACCGCACCACAACCCCGGCTCCGGTGCCGATCGCTCGAACCGGCACACCGGCGACCACCGAACGGTGGGGCCGCCCTCCGAGCTCTTTCGCGAAGCGGTTCAGGACACTGTCGAGAGCTACCGCCCCGTCGAGACCGCCTTCAGGCGCCGCCAGGAACGTGACCTCGGGGAGATCGCTCGACCCGGGTGCGCGAACGTAGAGCGCGTTCTCGCCGGCCATGATCCGACCGAGCTGTTGCAGCGCGTCGCCCAGCCCTTTGAAACCGGACTGCTGCAGGATCGGGTTGTTACCGAGTCCGCCCAGCATCCCCTTCGAGCCGTGGAACGCGAGATAGAGGAGCGCATCCTTCGGCACGAGCTTCTGCAGGCTGCCGTCGGACGCGTGCTCGCTGATGTTCTTGAATTCCTTACCGGGCGTGCCGTGAACGGTCGTGTCCCACGCGATCCCGTCGGATTTTGCGCGCAGCGTCATCAGCAGCCAGTCGAGCGTCCCGAGCTTCTTGAAATAGGGCCCGGCATCCGGACCGAGAAAGTTTCGGGCCGCCGCCATCACCTTGGCTCCGTTGACGTACGCGCGGACGATCCCATCACCGCTTTTGCCGATTGCGGACGAAAACGTCTTGTCGTCGGAGAGCATGCGCGTCGCGGAACCGCTCGCCTGCTTGAACGCGTCGATCGAGGCCTGCTTGTCGGACATGACGGTCCAGCCGTGAAATTTCTCGGAGACGAGTTGGCTCGACGGATCGGCGGCGTTGCCCTTCTTCACGAGTTGCTTGAACGCGCCCTCGTCCTGCGGCTGCATCAGGGCAACGGTCTCGTTCGGGTGCGCGAAGTCGAGCATCACCACGTCGAGCTCCGAGCCGAGCGCGGGCTTGAGGTCGCGCTCCCAGTCGAGCCCCTTCTTGCGCAGCTGCTGCTTGATCGAGTCGACCGCCTTCTGCTTGTCCGGGAACTTGCTCGCCAGCGC
>VAXG01000095.1 GCA_005883355.1 Actinomycetota bacterium
GCGCTCGGCGAGGCGACGGAGGATGAGCTGTACACGCGCGCGCTGGCCGAGCCGCCGATCGACGGCCGTCCGCTCGGCCGTTCGGTTGGGACCCAGCAGCCGTATCGACTCGGTGCGGGCCCACGGGTAACCGTGCTCGATCTCGGCACGAAGCGTTCGATCCCCATGCGACTCGCGGCCTGCGGGCTCGAGGTCGTGGTCGTTCCCGGCGATTGGAGCGCGGAGGCGATCCTCGAGAACGGTCCGCGAGCCGTTCTCGTCAGCAATGGTCCCGGCGACCCGGCAGTACTCGAGGAGCCGATCCAAACGGTCCGCGAACTGCTCGGACAGGTTCCGGTGTTCGGCATCTGCCTCGGCCATCAGATCTTGGGGCTCGCCCTCGGTCTCGAGACGTTCAAGCTCCCGTTCGGACACCGCGGCGCCAACCATCCGGTCCGCGACCTCAAGACCGGCCGTGTGCTCGTGACCGTCCAGAACCACGGCTTTGCGGTCGCGGATCCCGACGGCGGCGCGGTCGAAGTCACG
>VAXG01000096.1 GCA_005883355.1 Actinomycetota bacterium
CAGTTTCACCCCGAGGCGGCTCCCGGGCCGCTCGACGCCCTTCCCTTCTTCGAGCTGATCGCGGGCACGTGCCGAAGCGCACCGACCTTCGCTCTGTCCTGATCGTCGGCTCCGGCCCGATCCGGATCGGGCAGGGATGCGAGTTCGACTACGCGGGAGCGCAGGCGTGCCGTGTGCTGCGGCGCGAGGGCTATCGAGTCGCGCTCGTCAACTCCAACCCCGCGACGATCATGACCGATCCCGAGTGGGCCGACGCGACGTATCTGGAGCCGTTGGACGTGGAAACCGTCGCGGAAATCATCGAACGAGAGCGTCCCGATGCGCTACTTCCGACGCTCGGTGGACAGACGGCGCTGAACCTGACCGTCGAGCTCGCGGAGGCGGGCGTGCTTTCCCGCTTTGGGGTCGAGTTGATCGGCGCCGACGTCGACGCGATCCGCCGCGCCGAGGACCGGCTCGCCTTCCGCGCCGCTGTCACCGCCGTGGGCGTCCCGGTTCCGGAGAGCCGCGTTGTCTCGTCGACGTCTGACCTTGACGGCGTCAGTTTGCCGGCCGTAGTGCGGCCGGCATTTACGCTCGGCGGCACCGGCGGCGGGATCGCACACGATCGCATGGAGCTGGAAGCACTCGTCGCGCGCGGCCTCGCTGCGAGCCCGATCGGCCAGGTGCTCGTCGAGCGGCTGCTCGAGGGTTGGCAGGAGCACGAGCTCGAAGTCATGATCGACACGGCAGGCAACTGCGTCGTCGTCTGCTCGATCGAGAACCTCGATCCGATGGGCGTCCACACGGGCGACTCGTGGACGGTCGCGCCTCAGCAGACCCTTCCGGACGGGGAATACCAGCGTCTTCGCGAAGCCGCCTTTGCATGCGCACGCGCAGTCGGAGTTGCGACCGGAGGAGCAAACGTCCAGTTCGCGTACGACGCTGCGAGCAAGGAGCTCGCGGTGATCGAGATGAACCCCCGTGTCTCCCGCTCCTCGGCGCTCGCGTCGAAGGCGACAGGATTTCCGATTGCGAAGATCGCCGCCCTGCTGGCCGTCGGTTACATGCTCGACGAGCTGCCGAACGACATCACCGGCAAGACGACCGCCGCCTTCGAGCCGGCGCTCGACTACGTCGCCGTCAAAGCTCCGCGCTTCGACTTCGCGAAGTTCGGCGTCGTCGACGCACGCCTCGGTACCGAGATGCGCGCGGTCGGCGAGTCGCTCGGGCTCGGGCGGACGTTCGCAGAAGCGTTCCTGAAAGCGCTCGAGGGTCGTGAGCAACCGACTGTCGACCTCGACCCCTCACGTCGCGGCGACCCGGTCCCGGAACGCTGGGACCTGTTGCTCGAGTCGGCACGTCGCGGCCTCGACCTGCCCGGAGTCCACCCGTATTTCGCGGACGAGTTGCGGGCAGTCGCACGCGCCGAGCGCGAGCTCGCCGCGACCGGAGACATCGCCAACGCGAAGCGGTTCGGACTGCCAGATGCAACGGTGGCCCGCGTGCTCGCGATCGGCGAGGACGAAGTGCGCGGCCGCCGCGCGCGACCGGGCCGTCTCGCCGTGGATTCGTGCGCCGCGGAGTTCGAGGCCAGAACGCCGTACTTCTACCTCTCCTACGAAGCCTCGGATCCCGCGCCCGCGCGGTCGCACCCTGCGATCGTCATCCTCGGCTCGGGTCCCAACCGAATCGGTCAGGGAATCGAGTTCGACTATTGCTGCTCGCGCGCAGCGCTGGCTTTGCGACGGCTCGGCTACGAAACGGTCCTGCTGAACTCCAACCCGGAAACGGTGTCGACCGACTACGACACGAGCGACCGGCTCTATCTCGAACCGCTCACGCTCGAGCGCGCACTCGACGTCTGTGAGCTCGAGCAGCCTGAAGGCGTGGTCGTCCAGTTCGGCGGTCAGACGCCGCTCGCGCTCGCGCCCGGCGTCGCCGGCGCGGGGTTCGAGCTGCTCGGCGACCCGTTGCCCGCGATCGACCGCGCCGAGGACAGGGGCCTCTTCGGCGCCCTGCTCGGCGACCTCGGCGTGCGTGCGCCGGCCTGGGGAACGGCGACGACGACGGCTGAGGCACGCGCCGTCGCCGACCGTGTCGGGTATCCGGTCCTCCTCCGTCCGCATCACGTGCTCGGCGGGCGTGGGATGCGGATCGTGCGCCGTCCCGAGGACCTCGAGCTGGACGAGCCCGCCCTCGTGGACGAGTTCCTCGAAGGCGCGCTCGAGCTCGACGTCGACATCCTCTGCGACGGCGAATCCGGCTGGGTCGGCGGGATCCTCGAGCACGTCGAACCGGCCGGCATTCACTCCGGCGACTCGGCGTGCGTGATCCCAGCGCCCTCCGTCACGCCCGGCTTGGAGGCGGAGATCCGCGAGCTGTCCGGCGCGATCGCCGCCGGTCTCGGCGCACGCGGGTTGCTCAACCTGCAGCTCGCGCTCCAAGGCGGCGAGCTCTTTGTGCTCGAGGCGAATCCGCGAGCATCGCGCACAGTGCCGTTTCTCGCCAAGGCAACGGGAATCCCCTTAGTCGACCACGCCTGCCGGCTGCTCCTCGGCGCGGGGATCGAGGAGCTCGCCCTCCCCCCGCGCGCGACACCGACTCGGGCGTGGGCAAAGGAGTCCGTTTTCCCCGAGGAACGGTTCGCGAACGCCGCCCACCGCGGGCCCGAGATGCACTCGACCGGTGAGGTGATGGCAAGCGGGAGCACGGTCTCGCAGGCGTACGCTCGAGCGCTGCGCGCAAGCGGACGTGCGCGCCGCGGCGGGTCGATCGGCGTGCCGCTCCAAGCCGGCTGAGTTGAGACGTCAGCGCGCGGTCGGATAACGGCGCATGAGCTCGGCGACGCGGAAGGCAAGATCGAGCGACTGGCGGGCGTTCAGCCTCGGATCGCAGAGCGTCATGTAACGCAGGTTCAGATCGTCTTCGTGCACTTCTTCGGAGCCGCCAAGGCACTCCGTCACGTCCTCCCCCGTGAATTCGAGATGGACACCGCCCGGCCAGGTCCCTTCTTGCCGGTGCGCAGCGAAGAAGCCCTCGATCTCTCCCATGATCGCGTCGAGGTGACGCGTCTTGAGCCCTGACTCCGTCGTGAAGACGTTCGCGTGCATCGGATCACAGACCCAGGCGACCGGATGCCCGGCCTCATGCACTGCTCGTAGGAGCGGGGGCAACAAGTCGAAGATGCGATCGGCTCCCATCCGGGAGATGAGCGTGAGCCGCCCCGGAATTCGTCCCGGATTCAGCCGCTCACAGAGGAGGAGCACGTCTTCCGGCGAGGCGTCAGGCCCGATCTTACAGCCGATTGGATTGTTCACACCCGAGAAGAACTCGACGTGGGCTCCGTCGGGCTGTCGCGTGCGCTCGCCGATCCAGAGCGTGTGCGCCGAGCAGTCGTACCACTCACCGGTCAGCGAGTCGCGGCGCGTCAGACCCTCCTCGTGGTCGAGGACCAAACCTTCGTGGCTCGTCCAGAAGTCGATCTGGTGGAGTTGGGGTGCGGACGTGAGGTCGATCCCGCACGCCGCCATGAAGCGCAGAGCTCGCTCGATCTCCGAGGCGATCACCTCGTAGCGCCGGCCCTCGGGCGAGTTCGCGACGAACTCCTGGTTCCAGGCGTGCACCTGCATGAGGTCGGCGAAACCGCCTTTGGTGAAGGCGCGCAGCAGGTTCAGCGTCGCCGCGGACTGGTGGTAGACCTGCAGCATCCGCTCTGGATCCGGAACCCGCGCCTCGAGCGTCGGAGCCTCGCCGTGGACCATGTGACCCCGGAAGGACGTGAGCTCCACGCCGTCGACGGTCTCCGTGGCCGAAGTCCGCGCCTTTGCGAATTGGCCGGCGATCCGTCCGACCTTGACGACCGGGAGCATCCCGCCGTAGGTCAGGACTGCCGCCATTTGCAGCAGGATCTTGAGCTTGTCGCGGATGAGCGGCGCCGAAAAGTCGTGAAAGGATTCGGCGCAGTCCCCGGCCTGGAGAACGAACGCGCGTCCAGCGGCGACCTCGCCAAGTGCGTCGCGAAGTTGCCGGGCCTCGCCTGCGAAGACGAGCGGCGGGAGCGAGGCGAGGCGGGCGCGGGCGGCCTCCGCCTTCTCGGGATCGGGCCACTCGGGTTGATGGAGCGCAGGGTACGCGCGCCACGACGACGGCGACCACGCCGTCGGCTCGGGTGGAGTCTCCGTGCTCTCCCGCGTGCCCTGGCTCATCGTCGCAGTGTACGGACGAAAGCGGGCCCTGAAATGCCAAGTCCTGCGAACCCGAGGGCCCACAGGACTCGACGAGGTGACTCTTTCACGTACTGGGCCGAAATGCAAGGGCCTGCCCGCGCCCGTCGGATGGTCGTCGATGAGTTCGCCCGTCCGCGTAAGGTTGTCTCAATCGAGAGGGAGGGCGGTATGGCACTCGCACGTGTTGTGACCTTCGAAGGCGTCGACAAGAAGCGGATGGAGGAGATGGACCGCGAGATGAAAGAGGGGCAGCCACCGGAGGGATTCCCGCCGGCGGAGGTCGTCGTGCTCCACGACCCCCAGGCCGACACGTCGCTCGCGATCGTCTTCTTCGAAACGGAGGAGGACTACCGACGCGGCGACGAGATACTGAGTGCGATGCCCGCGGGTGACACTCCGGGGCGCCGCACGTCGGTGACGAAGTACGACGTCGCTACTCGCATGAAGTCATAGCGCCGCCGCCGCAGAAGACCTGGCCCGGGCCGGTGGGGACATCGGCCACGAACGCCTGGCGCCTCAGCTCGCCGACCCCCGCAACAGGATCGCTGGCTTCCACGTCTACACCTTCAACGAGCTGGCGACGACGGAGCGCTGGCGGCGTGAGGCGCTTCGCCGCCTCGAGTCTTAAAGAGTTCATCGACACGCCGGACGACGTCCTCGCCGGCGAGGCCGCGGAGGGCAAGCGTCGTCCGTCGCCGGATCACGTCCTCCGGTCGGCACGCCCACTCGACGTCGCGGGCGTACAGGGCTTGCGCAGCGACGTCCGGCCCATCCGGGTGAAGCGGACGGAGCAGGTCGAGATCCGCCGCGGCGGGAGCGAGCACCTCCTCGGCCAGGCTTCCGTACAAATGCACGAGATGTGCGCGGACCGTCGGCTCGAGATCCGGCCAGCCGCCGGCGAGCCGTCGCGCGGCCTCGTTGGAGTGGACGGCGCCCGGGAGAGGAACAGGCCTCTGATCGTGTCGGCGCAAGCCGAGCTCGGCTCGAAGGATGCTCAAAGCAGCGTGTGCGATCCGCCGGTACGTCGTGAGCTTGCCGCCCGCCACGCTTAGCATCCCGGCTGGGCCACGGAGGAAGACGGTCTCGCGGCGGGCACTCGTCGTGGCGCCGTCGCCCATCGGGAGGACGCGCAGGCCGGCGAAGGTGGAGCAGATCGCTTCCGGCCCGAGCAGGGTCGGCTCGATCCCGATGGCCGCCTCGCGGAGTATCTGCGCGACGTCGGCTTCGGTCGCCTGGACGTCGTCGGGCGCTCCGTCGAAGAGCGTGTCCGTCGTCCCGAGCAGGAGCATGCCCTGCCAGGGGACGGCGAAGGAGACGCGCACCTTGTCATGGGGGATCGTGAGCGCTGCCGCCCACGGCTCGTCGAGGCGCAGCAGCACGTGCGCGCCCTTGCTGAGCCTGATCGATCGGGTCGCCGAGGGGTCCTCGAGCCGGCGTACCTCGTCGACCCACGGGCCCGTCGCGTTGACGACCACCCGCGCGGAGACCGAGACCTCGGTTCCGTCGACGAGTACCTCGGCCCCGGCGACGCGACCGCGCACGGTCCGCAGCTCGCGCACCTCGGCGTAGTTGAGCACCGTCGCCCCGGCCTCAGCCGCGGCTCGGACGTTCGCGAGGCAGAGCCGGCCGTCGTGCGTGGCCGCGTCGGCGTAGAGGCCGCACGAGCGCAGGCCGTCGAGGCGCAGGCTCGGGACCTGCTCCCGTGCGCGCTCCGGGGGCAGGAGCCGGTTCAATCTTGCTCGGGCGAGCGCGGAGTAGAGAACGAGGCCGGTTTGGATCGTCAGGCGCCCGTAAGGGCCATCGCGGTACAGCGGGAGCAGGAAGGGCAGACGGCGGACGAGATGCGGCGCGACGACCTGCATCAGCAGCCGCCGCTCGTGGTGAGCCTCGCGAACGAGGCGGATGTCGCCGAGCCGGAGGTACCGGAGGCCGCCGTGTATGAGCTTCGAGGAAGCGCTTGAGGTGCCCGCGCCAAAGTCGCTGCGGTCGACGAGTGCGACGGCGAGGCCTGCGCGCGCCGCCTCGGCTGCGATTCCCGCCCCGACGATGCCGCCTCCGATCACGAGCAGGTCGAACGTCTGTTGCCGGAGCTGCTCGCACGCTTCCTCGCGAGAGACTAGGTCCACAGCGGATTCGTCCAGGCCTTCCGGCCGTAGGAGTCGACGAGCTCGAGCCTTCCGTAGAGGCTGCCGGCCGGCCACTCGAGGCGTGCGTGTGTGATCTCTTCCTCGTTCGCCTCAGACAGGATCTCGCCGGCGTACCGGTAGCCGAAGCGGCCGGCGCTGACGGAGGAACCCCGGCGGCGGCCGGTGCACAGCGTGACCCTCTGGCAAGGACTGCACAGCACCTCGACGCTCCCGTCCTCGACGCGGAGCTCGTGCACCAGCGGGCCCGTCGAGCTGTAAAAGGAGCCGGTCGCGAGCGCGTCGAGAACGGCCGCCCGCGAGCGCTCGGCGACGCGCGCCCAGACCCAAGCGAAGTCACTGTCGAAGTCCGCGTGGTGGGAGTCGTCGGTGGCGATGCCGAAGTAGCGCCCGCCTCGTTCGAGGAGGTCGTCCCAGTGCACGGTCGAGAGGCCGCGGCCAACCTCGAGCTCGCAACCCGCGTTGTAGACCTCGAGCCCGGCGACGCCGTCGCCGAGCGAGAGGCCGCTCGCAGGCGCACCGGTCCAGTACGGGTGCGCGAGGTAAGCGACGCCTCCGTGCTCGCCGACCCACGCCGACGCGGCGGCGAGGTCGGGGGCCGTGCGTACGAAATCGAGCGGATCCTCGTCTATGCCGAAGGCGAGAAGATGCCCGTCCGCCTCTCCGGGGAGAAGGCAGCTCAGCTCGGAGCTCGGAATCACGAGCAACCGGTCCGTCGAGTGCGCCTCCGTTCGCACCCAGTGATCCGTGATAGCAAGAACGTCGAAATCGGCCCGCTCGTAGTGGCTGACGAGCTCCTCCGGCGACAGCTCGCCGTCGGAGCGCGTCGTGTGCGCGTGGAGGGCGCACCGAACCCACGTTCCGGTGGCCGCAAACGGATTTGAGTTAGCGGCCATCCACGCCAACCCTAACTCTCGACGCCTTGAATCCCAGGTCACAGCGCCCTACGATCGTGGCTTCCGGATCGAGGAGGGAGGACGAGTGGAGGATCACGAGCTCCAGGAAATCGAGTTCTGGCGGAAGCTGGAAGAGGAGTCGATGAGCCGCAGTTCGATGCTGCGCCGAGGCGCGGCTGCGGCATTCGGCCTGACGATTCTTTCGACCCCCGCCGCCTGGGCGGCTGACAGCGCCGAGGCACTGACAGCTAACGGCATTCCGAAGAAGCTGATCGCGGCAGCGAAGAAGGAAGGTCAGCTGAACGTGATCGCACTGCCGCACGACTGGGCGAACTACGGCGAGATCATCACCGCTTTCAAGAAGAAGTACGGCCTCAAGATGGACGAGGCCAATCCGAACGGAAGCTCCGCGCAGGAGAACCAGGCGATCCGCTCGCTGAAGGGCGACTCGCGCGCGCCGGACGTCGTCGACGTCGGGCCGCCGTTCGCGCTCCAGGGAGCTGACGAGGGCCTGTACGCGCCGTACAAGGTCGCGACGTACAAGACGATCCCGAAGAACATGAAGGACTCGCGTGCCCGCTGGTACGGCGACTACTGGGGCGCGATCTCGATCGGCTACAACTCGAACCTGATCAAGCCGGCACCGAAGACGTTCAGAGATCTCTTGAAGCCGGAGTACAAGAACAAGGTTGCGCTGAACGGCAACCCGCTTACCTCGAACTCGGCCGTGTCCGGCGTGTTCGCCGCCGCGCTCGCCTACGGCGGGTCGCTCAACGACATCGGCCCCGGGATCGACTTCTTCAGGCAGCTGAAGAAGAACGGCAACTTCATCCCGGTGGACGCCACTCCGCAGACGGTCGCTTCCGGTCAGACGCCGATCGTCATCGACTGGGACTACCTGAACCTCGCCTACCGCAAGGAGTTCCCCGCGGTGAACTGGCGGACGGTGATCCAGGCCAACGCTGCCTACGGATCGTTCTACTGCCAGGCGATCAACGCCTCCTCGCCGCATCCGAACGCGGCTCGATTGTGGATGGAGTTCCTGTACTCCGACCAAGGGCAGCTGCTCTGGCTCAAGGGCTACTCGCATCCTGCGCGGTTCCAGGACCTCGCGAAGCGGAAGAGGATCCCGGCAGCACTCCTCAAGGCGCTGCCGTCTGCGAAGAGCTACGCGAAGATCAGGTTCGCGAGCGACGCGCAGCAGAAGGCGGCCAAGGCGAAGATCGTGGCCGAGTGGCCGACGATCTGAGACTGACCGCTGGCAACCCAGGCTGAAGCTCCAAGCGCACTCCGGCCGGACACTCGCTCCGGCCGGAGGCGCCTTTCGCTTGCCTGGCTCGGAACGCTGCCCTTCTTCGTGTACGCGCTCGCGTTCCTGTTCGTCCCCGCGGGAGAGGTCATTGTCGGGGCGTTCAAGAACGCGCACGGTGGCGCGACGTTCGACCATATGCGCCAGATCGTGCACCAGCCGTACCTCGACCAGTACTGGCTGACGATCAAGATCAGCCTGATCACGGCGGGGGGCGGTTGCGTGATCGGGCTCTTCGTTGCGTACGCCGCGATCCGCGCGGGGACGCCGCGCTTTCTCCGTACGATCCTGTCGACTTTCTCCGGCGTCGCCGCGAACTTCGCGGGGATTCCGCTCGCGTTCGCATTCATCGCCACCCTTGGGACGATCGGGATCGTGACGACGTTCATGCGTGACCACCTCGGCTTCGACCCGTACGCGCACGGGTTCACGATCTTCGGCGAGACCGGCGTCGAGATCACGTACATGTACTTCCAGATTCCGCTGATGATTCTCGTAATCGCGCCGGCGATCGACGGGCTGCGCGCAGAGTGGCGCGAGGCCGCTTCGAACCTCGGCGCGAGCTCATTCCAGTTTTGGCGCTACGTCGGCATCCCCGTCCTGCTGCCGTCGATCCTCGGTGCGTTCATCCTCCTCTTCGGCAACTCGTTCTCGGCGTACGCGACCGCGTACGGACTCGCGGGGAACAGTGTCTTCCTCATCCCGATCACGATCGGCTTCTACTACAGCGGGAACGTCCTCTCTGACCCGCACCTCGCTCAGGCTCTCGCGTTCGGAATGTTCGTCGTCCTGGCGGCGATGATGCTCCTCTACATCCCGCTCCAGCGGCGCTCTGCGAGGTGGATGCGATGAGGCGGCGTTGGATCGCACCGTCGGCCATCGTATGGTTGCTCGTCGCCGCCGCGTTTTTCCTGATCCCGCTGATTGCCACGCTGCTCTTCAGCCTCAGGAGCATCCAGACGGGAAAGTGTTGCAGCGGCGCCGCGTATTCGCTCATTGTCCACGACCATCAGTTCTGGACGACGGTCCGCCTCTCGTTTCTGCTCTCGCTCGAGACGATCGCGATCAGCCTGCTGCTCTTGGTGCCGACGGTCTACTGGGTCCATCTCAAGCTGCCGCGCCTGCGGCCCGTGCTCGCCTTAATGGCGCTGGTGCCCTTCGTGGTGCCGCCGATCGTCCTCGTGGTCGGCCTCCTGAATCTCTACAAGGGGGCACCGTCGTGGTTCTACGACAAGCCGTACGGCTTCCTGGCGGCCGCGTATGTGATCCTCGCGTTTCCGTACATGTACTTCGCACTGGACGCCGGCTTCCGCTCCATCGACCTGCACACGCTGACCGAGGCTTCGCAGAGCCTCGGCGCGAACTGGCGGACGACACTGACGCGGGTGATCCTCCCGAACATTCGGGTCGCGGCGCTCGGCGGCTCCTTCCTTACTCTCGCGATCGTGATGGGCGAGTTTACGATCGCAAGCCTCTCCGCGTTCAAGACCTTCCCGCCGTACATCCAGGTCATCAACGAGGGGCAGCCGTATGAGGCGGCGGCGCTCTCGCTGCTCAGCTTCCTCATCGTCTGGGCCGCGATGCTCGCACTCCTTTTCGTCGGTCGCGGCCGGTCACGGCCCGCTCAGGTGGCCGCGGCCCGCTGATGGCGTACCTCGAGCTCCGGGAGCTGCGGCGGGCGTTCGGCCCGGTCGTCGCGCTGGACGGGATCCAGGTCGAGCTCGAGACGGGCGAGTTCCTGTCCCTGCTCGGGCCCTCCGGGTGCGGGAAGACGACGGCGCTCCGCCTCGTCGCCGGCTTCGACCGTCCCGATTCGGGCTCGATCGTCGTCGACGGGAAGGACCTCACACGCGTCTCGCCCAGCCGTCGCGACATGGGGATGGTCTTCCAGGCGTACAGCCTCTTCCCGAACATGACTGCCGAGCAGAACGTCGAGTTCGGCCTGCGTATCCGGAAGAACAGGCGGGCCGCCCGGCGGAAGCGCGTGAGCGAGCTGCTCGAGCTCGTCGGCCTCGGGCACGCCGGCAAGCGCTATCCGCACCAGCTCTCCGGCGGCATGCAGCAGCGCGTCGCGCTCGCGCGCGCGTTGGCGATCGAGCCGCGCGTCCTCTTGCTGGACGAGCCGCTGTCGGCGCTCGACGCAAAGGTCCGCGTGCAGCTGCGCGAGGAGATCAGGCGCATTCAGACCCAGCTCGGAATCACGACGCTCTACGTAACGCACGACCAAGAGGAGGCACTTTCCATCTCGGACCACGTGGCCGTCATGTCGTCGGGCCGGGTCGAGCAGTTGGGAACGCCTGCGGAGATGTACAGCGCCCCGGCGACGCCGTTCGTCGCGGAGTTCATCGGGACGATGAACCGGCTCGAAGCGGTCGTCGTGGACGGCGAACGTGGCGAGGTGGAGCACGGGAGCACGCGCCTCACCGTCGATGCCGCGCAGGGCCGCACGAGGGGCGAGCGCGTGCTCGTGCTCGTCCGGCCCGAGTTGCTCGAGCTGGAGGCTTCGACCGACGGCGGCGCTGCCGGCGAGAACACGCTGAGGGGCGAGGTGCTTACGCAGACCTTCCTCGGCCCGGTCACGCGGCTGAAGGTCATCGCCCCGGACGCCGAGCTGATCGCGGACATGTCGACCGCCCGTGCGGCGGCGCTGCCAATCGGGTCCAGAGTCGTCGCTCACGTGCCGGTGGCGGGCACCCGACTGCTCAGCCTCAGCGAGGAGCCAGCGTCCGACGGGCAAGATCGGGGCGGTCGGTGAAGATCCCGGTCACGCCGAGAGCGGCCAGCTCGAGCATGCGTGCCGGCTCGTTGACCGTGTAGACCGTCGTCGCGAAACCGGCGGAACGCGCGCGCGCAACCGCGTGCGGCGTCGCGGCCCCATTTGCGAAACCAACCGCCCAGGCGCCGGCGGCACTCCTGATCGAGACGCCAAAGCCGACATGCTGGATCGTCCGCAGTCCCGGGCGGAGCCGGCGAACCGTACGGAGCGCTCCCGGCTCGAACGAGAGGATCACCGCGTCGTCGTCGACGAGCTCGAGCGTCCGCCCGACGACGTCGTAGCGCCGGTAGCGGTAGGGATGCTTGAGCTCGACCATCACGCCAATCCGGCCGGCGGTCAGCTCGAGCACCTCCTCGAGCGTCGGGTACGCGCGGGACGGTCGGGGCCGGTCGTGCACGACGACGAGCCTGCCGTCTCTCGTCGCGTGGACATCGAACTCGACATAGTCGGCGCCGAGCTCGATCGCTTTCCGGAACGCCGGGAGCGTGTTCTCCGGCTCGTCCCACGAGGCGCCGCGGTGGGCGATGACGAGCGGCGTCACATCACCCGAGCAGACGCTGCATCAGCTCGACGTCGATTGCAGGAACGATCTCGTCCGCCGCCGCGAGTCGGTCCGCGCGGAGCGTGCCGAGCACGGCGAAGCAGCGCATTCCTGCCGCCTTCGCCGAGGCGACGCCGGCTTCCGTGTCCTCGAAGACGACCACATCGCTCGCGTTGAGACCGCCGTGGAGGAGCGCGAGCGCCCGCAGGTAGCCCGCCGGGTCCGGTTTCCCGTTCGCCACGTCCTCTGCGCCGACGATCGTGCTGATCCTCGCCGTGAGGCCAGCGGCCGCGATCACCGGCTCGATCTCTTCACGGGCCGCGCCCGAGACGACCGCGACAGGCACTCGCTCCGAGGCGTAGCGCACGGCCTCACGCACCGGGAATGGGACGCTCGACCCGTCGGCGACCAGCTCCTTGTACCGCTCGATCCGACGCTCGATCACCTCGTCCACGGATGGGTGGTCGCGACCGAGCCACGCACGCACGATCTCCGGGTCGGACAGGCCCACAAGCTCGTCGAAGTACTCCTGGGCGGACAAGGGCCGCCCGTACTCGGCGAAGAGGTCGCAGAAGATCTCGCAGAGGATCGGCTCGTCGTGCGAAAGCGTCCCGTTGAAGTCGAAGATGACGGCTCGCACGGGCAAGTGCCGCGCATTATCGTCGGCGAGTGCCTCTGACGGCTCTCGCACTTGCGCTTGCCGCCGCGTTCGTTCACGCGCTCTGGAACCTCCTGCTCGCACATGCACGCAACATCGAAGCGGCGACCGCCGTCGCGCTCGTCGTCGCCGTCGCCGCGTTTGCCTTCCCGGCCGCCGCTTTCTGGCACGTCGACGGGGGCGTGTGGCCGTACGTCGTTGGTAGCGCCGCCTTCGAGCTCGTCTACTTCACGTTGCTGGCCGCTGCGTACCGGCGTGCCGAGTTCTCGGTCGTCTATCCGATCGCGCGAGGATCGGCACCGGTGCTCGTCCTCGCCGTCGCCGTCGCCGGCCTACGCGCCTCGACGTCGTGGCAGCAAGCGGCAGGCGTCGCCCTCGTCGCCGGCGGGATCGTGTTCGTCCGTGGCTTCCGGCACGGTCTGAAGCGCGGAGGCGCCGCATTCGGCCTCACGATCGGCTGCTGCATCGCCGCCTACACGCTTATCGACAAGTACGGCATCCGCTATGCGACCCCGGTCTCCTACCTCGAGCTGACGATGGCGCCGCCGGCGATCGCCTATGCGGCCGCGGTCGCCCGGCGCAATGGAGTGGCCGCGCTCCGGGCCGAGACCAACCCGGCGGCCATCGTTGCCGGCATCGCCACGTTCGGCGCCTATGCGCTCGTGCTCGCCGCGCTCGAGCGCGCGCCCGCAGCTTCGGTCGCAGCCGTCCGCGAGACGAGCGTCATCATCGCCACCGCGCTCGCGGGCATTTTCCTGAAGGAGCGCGTCGGCTGGGTGCGGATGGCGGGGGCGGTTGCCGTCGCCGTCGGTATCGGGCTCCTCAGCCTCGGATAGCGAGCGCTTGGGCGCTAGATCACCCATGCGGCTCGAGCGGATCCTGGAGCAGGCGTGGCCCCCCGGGAAGGCGGTCGAAGCCGAGCCGCTCCGAGGCGGCATCACGAAACGCAACTTCAGGGTTTCGCTCGACGGCGAGCCCAACGTGTCCGCGTCCCGCGCGGCGGCGGCGAGCAGCTCAGCGACCGGCACGCCGAGCGGGAGGGTGGGCGCCTTGCGGCTGCGCGGAGCGGGCGCTTCCGGAGAGCGCTTGCGTCTAGGGTGCGGGCCGTCGTCATTCGGCTGAGGTGTCGGCGGCTGCTCGATCCTTTACCGGCTGGTGGGCGACTTCGCGCCAGCCCGTCGCGAGCCCGACCTCGGCCGAGAGCATCCGGTAGAGCTCCACCGAGTTCATCGTCATCCGCGTCGGGCTGAGCGAGCCGCGCAGCTCACCGACAAGCCAGCGGAATGGAAGGTCGAACCACTCGTGAGCTTGGCGCGCTCGCAGAGACGACGTCGCTCGAGCCGAGGCTAAACGTCAAAACGCGGTCCCCTACCGCCAAAGCAGGTTGATGGGGGCGAGGACGTCTTCGTCCATCACAGCGCGATCAGTGGCGAGGGGTACTAGAGCCTGGCCGAGGGGGCGAAGGTGGGGTACGAAGTCGAGGCTGGTCAGAGGGGTCCGCAGGCACGGGCGGTCAGTGTCGTCGCCTCGGTCTGAGCTTGGCTGGGGGCATAGCTGTAGGGCCGTGCGCCCTGCTCTGGAAGATGGAGGGGATCGCGCACTCGCGGTCTTTCTGCGTAGCCTTGTCTTGGCCATGGCGGGGTCGCACTCGTGTTGAGGATCCGGACGAGCGGCGGGATGATCGAGCTGAGCGATCGGGAAGCCGGCGAGCTGCGCGAACGACTGCGACGGGTCGCCTTAGCTCAACCGGCTGAGGAGACGATCGCCGTGTCGGCAAATGCGAGCACCAGCGTTACCTTCACGCACACGCAGAAAGTCGCCGTGATCGACGTGCTAGCGCAATGGATGAATGAGCCTGGAGGGGAAGAGTTCGGCGAGGGTCTGTTCAAGCTGAGGGATGCGCTCACCAACGACCTCGAGCGCGAGTAAGCCGACAGCCGCGCGCAGCCGTTCTTACTCGCGCGAGATCTCTGTCCTCAGCGCCCATTAACCCGGAGGGTCGCAGGCCGAAAACGCCACTGCCTCGGACGACCGATGAGCGCCGAAAATTGTTGTTTGTGAAAACACGCCGCGTCAACTCTTAGCTGTCGCGTTTTGGCGGAACTGCGACCTGATTCACAGTGTGCGGTCCGTCTCGACGATCCGCGGCCAGCAGAACACAAAAAAGCTGCCCCGCCGGCACTGCTTCGCAGGCATCGATAGGCCGATGTGCCCTCGCTGCGGCCCACGGTGGGGGATCCTCCGCAACGCGGCCCGCCGCCGGTCGGAGTCGTTTGCCTAGCCCCGCCCGGGAGAGCAAGATGGACGGGTGAGCACGCCGAACGAGCCCTCGGCCCGCGACGCTCAGCGTCAGCAGGCGAACGCGCCGCCGTCGTCTCGCGGATCCTCGCCGTCGCCGTCGCCGCCGCGGCCAGGCTTTCGCTTCGACAGGCGCTGGATCATTTTTGCACTCGGGCTTCTGGTCCTGAACTTCTACCTCGGCTCGCGAGCGAACCAGCCGACGTCACGCGTTCGCGTTCCGTACAGCCCGTTCTTCCTCGAACAGGTGCAAGCCGGCCACGTGAAAATGATCACGTCCAAGGGCACGGCGATTCAGGGCACGTTCGCGCAGAAGGAGCAGTACGCGGGAAGCAAGCCGACGACGAAGTTCCAAACGGAGATCCCCGCGTTCGCCAACAACGACGCCCTGTCGAAGCTGCTTCAGGAGAAACGCGTCGTCGTGAACGCCCAGCCGCTCGATACCGGAGCACCGTGGTGGCAGAACCTGCTGCTCGGTTTCGGGCCGACTCTTCTGTTCATTTTCTTGCTGTTCTGGTTGATGCGGCGAGCAGGAAACGTTCAGAACGTTCTGGGATCGTTCGGCCGCTCGCGTGCACGCCGATACCAGCCGACCGGCGACCGCGTCACGTTCGCGGACGTGGCGGGCATCGACGAAGCGAAGGCGGAGCTGACAGAGGTCGTCGACTTCCTGCGTCATCCGGAGAGGTACCGAAAGCTCGGTGGCCGGATTCCGCACGGCGTGCTCCTCTCGGGCCCACCCGGCACCGGGAAGACCTTGCTCGCGCGGGCGGTCGCGGGCGAGGCGGACGTGCCGTTCTTCTCGTTGGCCGCCTCCGAGTTCGTCGAGGCGATCGTCGGTGTCGGGGCGTCGCGCGTGCGTGACCTGTTCACCCAGGCGAAGGAGGCGGCCCCGGCAATCGTCTTCATCGACGAGCTCGACGCGATCGGCCGGTCGCGCACCTCCGGAGTCGCAGGCTTCAGCGGTGGCAACGACGAACGCGAGCAGACCCTGAATCAGATCCTGACCGAGATGGACGGCTTCGACTCCTCCACAAACGTGATCGTGATCGGCGCGACCAACCGCCCGGATGTCCTCGACCAGGCCCTACTTCGACCCGGTCGGTTCGATCGCAGGGTCGCGGTACAGCCTCCCGACCGTGCCGGCCGAGAGGCGATCCTCAAGGTGCACACGCGCGGCGTGCCTCTCGGGCCCGACGTCGACCTCGGCAGGATCGCGTCGACGACGCCCGGCATGGTCGGGGCGGACCTCGCAAATCTCGTCAACGAAGCCGCGCTCCTCGCGGCACGGCGGAGCCACGAGGTCGTCGACGAATCCGATTTCACCGACGCTCTCGAGCGGATCGTCCTCGGCGCGGAACGACAGGTGATGATGAGCCTCGAAGACCGCCGCCGGACCGCCTATCACGAGGGTGGTCACGCGATCGTCGGCATGCTGACCGAAGGCGCCGACCCGGTGCGCAAGATCTCGATCATCCCGCGCGGACTTGCTCTCGGCGTGACGTTCGCGGCCCCAGAGAGTGACCGCTTCAACTATCGGCAGCCCGAGGTCAAGGCGAGGATCAACGTTGCTCTCGGCGGCCGCGTCGCGGAGGAAATCGTCTACGGCGAGACGAGCACCGGTGCCGAATCGGACATCCAGCAGCTCACGGAGATCGCCCGCCAGATGGTCGGCCGCTGGGGCATGAGCTCGGCGATCGGCCCGATTGCGGTGATACCTCGCGACGGCCAGGGGCCCTTCCTGCCGGGTGCCGCCGAGGTTTCGCCGGACACGCAGAAGCTCGTCGACACGGAGGTCCGGCGCATTGTCGAGGAATCGCATCAAGAGGTCACTGCACTGCTCGAGCAAAATCGAGGCAAGCTCGATTCGCTTGCGGCCGCGCTTCTCGAGCACGAGACCCTCGACGAGGATGATGCGTACGCGGCCGCTGGTGTCCCGCGAGTGGCGCCGACGAGCGCGGACTCGTATTCAGCAGCGGCTCGATCGCGCGTGGCCCGCTAGCCGGCGACCGTCAGTGGGCTGCCTCTTCGGCCGTCCGTTCGGCCGTCGGCTGCGCCTCGAGGCGCTCGTCCGGAATCGGCTTGCCGCTCTCGATCGAAAGCCCGTAGGTCCCGGCGGCGAGACGGGCCTCGGCCCGCTCGACCGCAGCGAGATCCTCGCGTAGGTCGTCGGCCAGACCCTCGTCGAGCTCGTCCTGATAGAGGTCCGAGCCGAGGTTGGCGGGATTGTCCTCGGCCGGCTCGCCGGTGTCCGTGTGCGCGCGCTTCACGAGCGACCGCTCGATTCGTTCGCGCTCTCGGGTCAGGAGCTCGCGTGCCCGTTCAGCATCCATGGGGCCACGTTACCTCGATGTTGTCCGGCGACGTACCCTGACCGTCGATGGGCATGTTCTTTCATTCATCAGAAGCGCCGCCGGAGCGGCCCGCCGACCCGGAGGTGCGTCGGGCGAACTTGAACCGTATCGGCCGACTCTTCGGCCCTTACAGGGTCCGGCTCGGAGGAGTCCTGCTGCTGATCGTCGTCTCGGCCGGCCTCGGCGTCGTCCCGGCCTTCCTGCTCAAAAGCGTGCTGGAGGCGATCGGGCGGAACGACACGAGGGCGCTCTCGTTCAACGCGGGCGGGATCATCGCGATCGCGATCGCGACCGGCGTGCTCGGGGTGATTCAGACGCTCCTCTCCAATCAGATCGGCCAGCGCGTGATGCACGATCTGCGCGCAGCGGTCTTCCGCCATCTGCAGCGCCTGTCGCTGGCGTTCTTCACACGCACGCGGACGGGCGAGGTGCAGTCGAGGATCTCGAACGACATCGGCGGTGTGCAGAACGTGGTCACGAACACGGCAACGTCGATCGCATCGAACGTGACGACCGTCGCCGCGACCATGGTCGGCATGCTGCTGCTGAACTGGAAGTTGGCGCTGTTCGCTTTCGCGCTGATCCCGCTGTTCGTGCTGCTCACGCGCCGTGTCGGCAACGAGCGGCGACGGATCGCGAAGACGACCCAGGAGACGCTCGCCGACATCTCGAGCCTCGTGCAGGAGTCGCTCTCGGTGTCCGGGATCCTGCTCGGGAAGACGATGGGACGCGGAGACGAGCTCGCCGACCGCTTCGAGGCCGACTCGTTGCGCCTCGCCGGCCTCGAGGTGCGTCAGCGGATGGCAGGGCGCTGGGTGATGGCGTCGATCCAGACGAGCTTCGCGGTCATGCCCGCCGCGGTCTACTGGTTCGGCGGGCTCGCGCTCGCGAGCGGGTCGTCTGCGGTCTCGATCCCGCTGCTTGTCGCCTTCACGACGCTGCAGACGCGACTCTTCTTTCCGGTCGGGTCACTGCTCGGTGTCGGCCTCGACGTGCAGA
>VAXG01000123.1 GCA_005883355.1 Actinomycetota bacterium
CACCGAGCGACACACAGGGGAGCGCGGATTACCGCCGCCACCTCGCTCGCGTGCTCGTCCGGCGAGCCCTCGGGGAGGCAATCAGCAGCTAAATGCGGGCAACATACGCGGGCGATCTGGTTTCGACAGCGACCCCAATCCCGAAGAGTGGATCCCCGATGCCAAGAACCAAACAGGCGGTCGCCTGCGTAGGCATGCTGATCTTGCCCTTCGCGGCCTGGGGCTGCGGGAGTTCGCGGACGCTGAGCGTGTCGGTGCCACCCGTCGATACGACGGTGCTCGACATGGCGCTCAAGCGCCTCGCAGCCGCCCACCTACGCGTGCAGTTGACAAGCTTTGGCCCGCTTCCGGCGGGATACGAGCTGGGTAACGCCGACGTCGGCGACCAGGATCCTGAAGCGGCAACCCGAGTGAAGGCCGGCTCTGTCGTGCGGCTGGACATGCACGGCCCCAATCCGATCCCCAGCCCTGTCGTGGCGATACGACATCCGGCGACCGTGACGGTGCCGACGCTTGTCGGGCTGACGTGGGCCGAGGCCCGCAGAGCGGTTTCGCCTGGATACTGGCTGGCGATTGGCCACGTTCCCGCTCTTGGCCCGCACGATCCGAACGACGTCTACTCCTCCTACGTCGACATCGGTCAATCACCCACTCCCGGGACGAAGCTTCCCTTTGGAGGCGTCACGGTAAGCGATGGCGGCTTCAGACCAACCGTCGTCCAACTCCGAATCGGCCGACGGTGACTTTCAGTCCGGCGGCCGGCATATCGCCCGTCGAACGTCACGACGATCACCCTCAACGTCGTGTCTGTCGGCGACCGATCCGTTCCTGTTGGCTCATCCCGTCGGCCGAAGCCCGGAAGGACAAACCCACTCCCAAACCATGGTGGGTTGAGCGTCCGGTCGATGCGCTCGAATTAGGGCCTATGACGCTGCGGTTGTGGGAGTGGATTACCGCCGTGACCTTGGCGTGTCTCGCCGTACTGTTTTTCGCTACGGGCGGAATCGCAGCGGGGGTGACGCTGCTTTCGCTTGCGATTCTCGGGGCTGCTTGGCGAGGACAGATCGTCGAACGCGAAGTTGCGGGTGGATACACGTATCCACGGGCAGTCGTCGGCCTGGTGGCAACGGGCACGTTGTTCGCCGCCCTCGTCACCGTCGTGGTGTTCGTGGTGATCGCGGCGATTCGTCACTGGTCGCGTGACCCACAGGGGCAAGTCGCGATCTATGCGTTAACCGGGCTAGAGATTTTGTTTTTCGTCGAGATGAGGCGATGCGGTGACGATGCGGCGAACTGGCTCGTGGGTAGCCGCGCCGAGCGAGAGGTGGGACGACAGTTAGAGCCGTTACGCGAAAAGGGTTGGCACGTGGTGCACAACCTCAAGAAGGACCGTGGTGGGAACGTGGATCATCTCGTGTGGAGTGAGCGCGGCGCTTACGCGATTGAGACGAAGAGCGGCAGTCTCCGTCGCAGCCATCTCACGCAGGCAAAGGTGAGCGCCTGGTGGGCAAAAGAGAAGTTCGGCGCGCGTTGGGTCGAGCCGCTCATCTGTGTTGGCAACGACCCAACCTCAGAACCTCGGTATGAGAACGGCGTCTGGGTCTTGTCGCCCGAGCAGCTCAGACCGTGGCTCCAGGCACGGCCGGTAACCTCACGCGGAATCCCCCTTACGCCGTAACGACGTCGTCCGACGCCGGCAGGACGGCGAATCGCGCTCCGACCCCGAACCCACGAAACGCTGAAACGTAGTAACGACGCGAGCACGACTGTCGCCTTTCGCCAAAACGCGACGCGAACGACCTCGCGATGACGCCCCGAGGCGCTCTCCAAGACTCCCTCTCTGGAGGGGCCGATCCTGCACCTGAGGATGGCGAATCGCAGCGGGGAATGGGCCTAGCGTTCGGCCTGCAGGCAGCACGAGTTCATCTGGAGGTTCGGCGTGGCTCAATCGGAAGCTATGCACGGCGGCAGACGGCAGACGCGCCTCCCCGTCGGAGCAATTGAGAAAACCCTCGACGTCTTGATCGTCGAGCGTCAGCGACTACACGAGCAACACTCAGGCGGTGAGCCGCTTGAAGCAAATCGCCGCGCGATCATGTACTGGCAACGCGAACTTGCTGAAGCGCGACGGGCGGGCAGGACGTCCGCTTGAGCTTTCCTGCCGAAGCGGCGTAGTCACGCGCCTTGCTGACAGCTCCGTCGTCGCCACCCTCGCCGAAACATCATCGCTAGCCGAAGGGAAATCGCGCACTCGCGATCGTGGGTCCGAACTTTCTGCTCGAGCGTCTTCAGATCGGGACCGCGAAAAGGAACGGCGGCCATCTCTTGCCGAGTGTCGCACTTCCAACAAACAGGAGGCGCTCGAGTGGGGCGCCGTTGTGGTATTCGCGCGCGCGTGAAACGAGAACTACAAGGGACTCCTCTTTGATGAAGCGAGAGAGTGGTCCCCCTCGCGTTTTTGGCGGAAACGCGACAAGGACTGCGGTTCTCTCTTTTAGTCAGCTCGACTCGGTGGCGCGACGAGCGCGCCGAGAATCGCCCCGGCTAGCAGGAGCTGCAGGCCTGCTGGGAAGCGCCCTGAGCGGTGCCAGCCTGGGCGCCCGTGAAAGAGCTTGCGGCCATGCGGGCGCAAGAAGGGCAGGACGTGCTCGAGGTCGGGTACGGAGCTGGCCCCGGCGCCGATCGTCGCCGGATCGAGCGGGCCGCGGCGTGCGGCGAGGAGGACGAGGCCCGCGAGACCGCTGCCGATCTCGAAGCGCCGCGAGCCGATGTCTTGATGCGGCAGCCGATCGCCCGCGAGGTGAAGGATCGGGCCCAACAGGAGCGCCGCGACCCGCGACCCGCTCGCGGCACCGGCCGCGGCGCCCGTCGCCACGTGAAGCGAGACGATCACTGTCACCGTCCTAGCAGACGTGCGCGCGAGACGCGCTCCGACCCGACCCCCACGCGCTTGGCGCCTTCGTCGCCAGGAGTGCCAGCTGACTCTGGGCGTCGGCGGCAAGCCGCGCTTCTTTCTCCAGGCAAGCACGGCACTCGAGCCGTGGTCGCGGTTTCCCTTGCCCGCCCCACCCATCCGGGCGAGCGCTGCTTCCTCGCACTGACCCCTGTCGTTATGTCAATAGATGTAGTCAGTTGCACGTAACATCTTCTCGCTGAAAGTACGTGAAGGCGCAGCGCAATTATCCACGGCCGCGTGTCTTCTATTGAGTAAGCAGGTTTCTGATGACCAACATCGACGTGATCGCCGATCCCAACTCGCCGGCCGCCGCGTGGGGTCGCGTGACCGCGCGCCGGCTCGCCCGTACGGCCGCAACCGCGGAGCGGAAGCGGTTGCAGGTCGGCGTCAGCCGCGCCGTCATCGAGGCGCTTAGTGAAGAGCCCGACGGCGAGGGGAAGATCCACCGGTTCCTTTGGCTTGTGTTCGAGCTCGCGGAGCTCGCTGCGCCTCGTCCGTCCTGACGATTCGCTCCGGGAGCGGGTCCGCCATAACGCCAAAGTGTGACGATCCCTGCTGCCGCCACGGAAGTGCGAGATGCGGCGCAACCTGGAACCGGGCCGACCTGTCGTCAGCGCCCCTACGTGCTTGACTCGTCCCGGGCCCCCGTAGTTGCGAGGTCCCGCTTCGGAATCTCCTTCTCGGGATCGATGAACGGCCTGCGGACGACGACTGCCGACGTTCGCTCCGCCGGCCTCTCTACCTCGAGCTCTGTCCCCAGCTCGGCGTACTCGATCGGCACCATCGCATAGCCGATGTTCTTCTCGAGGCGCGGCGAGAAGCACGCCGACGTCACCTTGCCGATGTTTTTCCCGTCCGCGTACACCGGGAAGAAGTCCATCATCGAGCCGTCGTTGTAGGAGCCGAGCTTGTCACCGCCGATCTCGACGCCGACGAGCTTTCGCGAGATTCCCTGCTCCTTGATCCGGCGCAGCGCATCCTTGCCGACGAAGTCCGCTTCCTGCTCGAGGTCGACCATCCACTCGTAGCCCAGGTCCACCTCGTACGGGTTGGTGTCCAGCCACATGTCGGCGCCGTATGCCAGGATGCCGCCCTCGATGCGGCGGATGTGGCACGGCCCGATGACAGCGAGGTCATGAGGCTTGCCCGCCTCGAGGACTGCATCCCAGAGCTTTAGTGCGTTGTGGCTCGCATCGCGGCAGTAGATCTCGAACCCGATCTCCGACGTGTAGCCGGTGCGGGACACCGTCACGTCCATGCCGTCGAGCTGGTAGTTGCGGCAGAAGTAGTACGGGATCTCGAGAACACTCTCGCCGAGCAGGTCGACGAGAACGTCCCTCGACTTCGGGCCCTGGATCTGCATCGGACCGACGTCCGGCTCTCCTATCTTGACGTCGAGCCCGGAGTTGTAGGCGACGCCCATCGCCCACAGGAGCACGTCGCTGTCGGCGACCGAGATCCAGAAGTGGTTCTCCTCCAGCCGGAGCAGGATGGGGTCGTTGATGATGCCGCCGTCCGGCGCGGTGATGAAGACG
This sequence comes from Actinomycetota bacterium, assembly GCA_005883355.1. Classification (GTDB taxonomy): domain Bacteria; phylum Actinomycetota; class Thermoleophilia; order Gaiellales; family Gaiellaceae; genus 3-1-20CM-4-69-9. The sequence goes on from VAXG01000123.1 coordinate 4,492, forward strand.
TACTTGCACTGCCCGACCGCACACTTGTTCAGGTCCCGCGGGACGAGCATGTTCGCCAGCGTGAAAGCGTCAGGCCCGGTGATCTCCACCTGCCGCTCGACCCCGACGTCCCAGAGCGTGACACCGTTCAGAAGCTCCCAGTACTCGGCCACGGGGTCGCCGTAGTGACGAGGGTGGTACATGTGGTTGTAGAAGCTGTACATCTCCACGCCGTGACGACGCGAGGCGTAGAAGTACGGCGACTTCCGAATCCGCGTGTACAGCAAGACCTCGGGGTGCTCGACGATCTTCGTCACTGCTCGTACCCTCCTCTTTCTTAAGGCTTATAGGCCGTTGCGTTGCGCTTCCGGACGAAGTCGACGCAGCTCGGGCCTGAAGTGCGTCGCTGTCGCATTTTGGCGGAAGAGCGACACGTTGTCTCGGGGCGTTGTGCTGCGGGACTCGGAATCCATGGCATGGAGGCACCGCTTCTTGGAGAAAGCGCATATTTACAGGGTCTTTACTGGGGCGGGGCGGGAGTTTCGGTTCTCGTTGGCATCTCTTTTGGTGGGACTTCTCGCCCCGTGGCAATTCCGAAAGAAGGTGTCTGTTGATGCGCAGAACTGGTGTGTTCGTGGCGGTGCTGGCGGTGACGCTGCTTGTCGCCACCGCCGGGAGCGCTGCGCGGCCCGCGGTGACGATCTCGCTCTCGCGGCCGAGTGTCGTCTACGGTGGCAGCGTCTCGCTCTCGGGCAAGGTCTCCGACAACAAGGCTGGTGAGACGGTGGACGTGCTCGCCGAGCCGTCCGGTGCGACCAGCTTCAGCGTGCTCGGCAGCGTGACCACGACCGCCGGCGGCCACTGGACAGACGTGGTCAAGCCGACGATCGAGACGTCTTACGAGGCGAACTGGAAGAGCGCGACCAGCTCGACGGTCACGGTGAAG
>VAXG01000131.1 GCA_005883355.1 Actinomycetota bacterium
GGCCCCACGCGAAGAGCGCGAGGCCCCACGCGAAGAGCGCGAGTGAGACCGCGACCACTAGGGCAATCGTTCTGTCCGCTGGATGCTTGGCGGATGTTGCGCGACGAGCCATGGCGCAGGTATCGACATCACGTCGCCACGACTGAAGAGTGCCGATATCCAGGCCCTATTTGTTCGATCCACGCCCTCTTCCGCGCCAACCGCGGCGAACACAACAAGCACGCTGTCGCGGCCTCGCCGTCTGGTGCCTCGACGATCCCAACGAGGTCGTAAGGCCCGCCTAGTCGGGTAGATGTCCTGAACGGGCGCCTTCGCGGCTGCGTTAACGGTGATCTCGATTCGCGTCTTCAACGGCTCCGCAGTCCGCTGAGGATAGGCGGGGACGCCGCGGCCAAGCCGTGGCGCCTCCTCGCGTGCTACTTGCCCGGGGCGTTCTGCGGGTTCGTGTCGACGCGGGCGTTGGGATGTTGGGCGACGAGGCTGAGCAGATCCCGATTCGCGGGAGCCAGTGTCAGATGCTCGAAGGCGACCACGCGTAGGCGCACGACGCCGTTAGTTGTGGGGTCATCGAGGTAGAGCGGCCGGTAATCGCTCTTGTCGAAGTAGCCGACGAGCCCGTGGGGCAGGTCGATCTTGTAGACGGAGACGCCGGCGATCACTTCGGTCCCGGCGACTCGTGCCTGCCCGGCTGCGAGCTCCTTTCGGATCACCGAGATCGGATCTGTGAACGTCGGCGGGGACGAGTCGGGTCGCTCGTAGATCGTGTTCGTGGCGGTGTCGTAGCTGTAGGAGGTTGTGCCGTCGTCGGCCGACTCGCCTTCGTGACCGATTGGCCCTTTGAGGCCGCGGCTCGCGTAGGGCGGCCTCGTTTCCTGCCACCACTCTCCCACGATCTGCGTGCCGTTCTGTATGCCGGTGACCTTCACGTGCAAGATGCAGCTCGTCGGTGATGTGACGGCCTGGAGTGCGTGTCGGACAATCGCTCCCTGCGCGACGGCGGGGCCGCCGGAACCGCCCGTGCCGACCAGACCGAAGATGACGCTGGCGACGACCACAGCCGCTGCTCCGCCCGCGAACGCGAATCGGAACACTGGGCGCTTCCACCGCGGCACCTCGACCGGCGGCTGCAGGTGATCGAGAAGGGCCGCACGCAACGAGAGGCGGAAGGCGTCGTCCGTTTCACTTGGCTTCGCGAGCCGCTGCAGGTCGCCTTCGAGCTGCTCGTGGTTGGAATCTTCATGCCTCGTCATGGGGGTACCTCCGTCGTAGCTCTTCGAGAATTGGATGCATGCGCACCCGCGCCGTTCCAGAGGTGGCGCCGACGATCTCGCCGATCTCGGCGTAGGCAAGCCCGGCGCCGTATCGCAAGGCGAGGAGGTGTTGCTGCTCCGGCTGCAGCTCGCCGACGATCGTGCGGAGCCGCTCGGCCCGTTCGAGGGCGAGCAATCGCTCTTCCGGGCCGGGAGCCGCGTCGGCGACGAGCGCGGCTCGATCCGAGAGCAGCTCCGGCGCGGGCCGGCGTTGAACATCGAGCACCGCGTTCCGCGCGATCTGGAACAGCCAGCCGGCGAAGCTCCCATCCCCGCGGAAACGACCGATCCGCGCGAGCGCCGTCATGAAAACCTGGCTTGTCACGTCCTCGCAGGTCGCCCCGTCGCGGATTCGAACCCGGGCGTAGCCGAGCACCCGCTCGAAGTAGCGGTCGTACAAGGCGAGGAACGCCCGCGGCTGCTCGCGGGCTGCCGCGACGAGTCCGACATCCGGATCGACCGCGCGCGCAACCTTCGTGGGCACCGCCGACAGCACCCTCACTCCCATGACCGGCTCATCCTCTCACCGTCCTCTCTGAAACTGGCCGTCGCAGCAGGGACGGAGAAAGACGGCCCGCGTTACAAGATCATGCGAATGACCGCTGCCACCGCAGCCGCAACCATCCGTCGCCCGCTGTCGCAGTTCCGCCAAAACGCGACAACCACGCACCTCGACACGACTCCGACCGAACCGGCCAGGCACCGCCACGCCTGTCCGTTACCGACACCAAGGTTCCAATGTTTCGCGGCGATAGCGTTGGCCGGGCAGACGGCGACGTCGGCTGACGCACGTTCCCCGACCGATCAGCGATTGAGTGGCCGCGCGCTGCGCCGTTAGCAATCGAAGATCGGGCTCGCGCTGCGAACAAGGGTCGTCCCGCGCAGGAGGGCGAAGTAGTGGTCGACGCAATGCCAGCGCACTCGGAGGGCCATCACTCGGGCTGTGCGGCCATTCGAAGGCAGAACGCGGAAACCAATGTGAACAGCACCTCCGCTGGTTGGGAGCGCCATCGGTCGTCCAACCAACCGCCGACAGCCCGCTTTCCAGTGCGTCGAGAAGGTTGTGCCGAACGGACAGACCTTCAGGGGAGCGGCGGCTACGGCGATGATCATGATGCGCGCCTCGGTCGGGTGCATTCCGAACAGGATTCCCGAAGGCTTCAGCAGAAAGTTCCTGAGAATGACCGCTGAGGCCGAGGCGTGACTTCGTCGCGTCGTGTACACCGGCAGTACTAGGGCGAGTGCCGTGCCGGCGACAGGTGGAGGGGTCGTTCGCGCCGAGGATCGGTCACTCGTGAGCGCTTGCGTCGCGGCGGGTGCCATCGTGGTCACCAAGAACAAGAGGGCTACCGAGATAGCGAGTCGCGGGATTGCGGTGCGCTCGCTTTCTCGCCGAGCTAGTCGTAGGGCCACTCCGACAGATACGCGTCGGCCAGTCTCGAAGGTCCGCCGCGTGCGCCAGCGTTCACGAATCTCCCCCGAACATCTGGGTGGCGGAGGTCACTGTCAAGGCGCAGAATCGACAGCTGCCTCGGCCGACGGTGATCCCGTGGTGGTTGCCGTGACCAGCGTCACCACGAGAAGCGGGGCACGCCGCCGCAAGGCGAGCGGAACCGTCATCAATACCGCCACCGGGACATAGACCCAGTTCGACCCGGTCAGATAGCTGCCGGAGGTGAAGACCTCGGACAACACGAACGCGGCGAGCGCGACCGCCAGCAAACCATCACTCGCAAAGGGATGGCCTCGGAGCATCCCAAAGAGCGCGCGAATCCGAGGCATCCTCGGAACGTAGCGCAGTCCAGCCCGATCTACATCAACCGCACGGCAGATTCCGAGTAGCTGAAAGATCCGCCGTTCGGCAGAGACGAAGATCAGCATCGCGGCAGACGACGTAGCGCCCGCCGCCTTCTACGGTCGAATGCAAGCGACCAAGGAGGGAAGGCATGACCCATCGTGTGCTCGTAGCCGCAGCCGCTGTGCTCCTCGCAACGCTCGTCGCCGGCTGTGGCGATGGAGGGGCGACGTTGGGGAAGCAAACGCTGAGCTTCACCGAGAAGCAGAACGACGACTCGTTCTCCTTCGCCGACAACCCGCCGAAGTCGTCACCTTCGAAGGGGGACGAGCCGAAGCTCTCGAACGGAGATCAGATCACCTTCACCGCCGACTTGATCGACGGCTCAGGCAAGGACGTGGGCGACCTGGACGCGACCTGCACCGTCACCGCCACGACAACCGGATCGTTCGACGACTCCAGCGCCCAGTGCATCGGCACCGCGGCCCTCCCCAGTGGCACGCTGACGCTGACAGTCGGCGGAAAAGCCTTCGGGGCAGGGACGACCCGCGGGGCGATCGTCGGCGGGACCGGCGACTACGCGGGCGCGATAGGCAGCTTCACGTCGTCCGACGAGACCGGCACCGACAAGCCGTCCAAGGACACGTTCCAGCTCTTCATCCCGCACCAGTAACCGACAAGGAGGACTGATGTTGAACCCATCTCGAACGCTCGTGATCTCGCTCGCGCTTGTCGCGCTGGCCGGCCTCGTGCTCGGACTGGCCACCGCCGTCGGCCTCTTCGGCTGGAGCCTCGCCGCTCTGCTTGTCCTCTACCTCGCCGCCGCGGGCCTCACACACCTCGCCCGTCCAAGCACGAGAAGGCCAGCGTGAGCACCTGATAACACCGTCGGCGCCTCAGCAACGCCAAGTTGCAAACAACGATGAACTCGCAGACGTGCGCCAATAGTTCGGACCAGTCCTGCGGGCTGACGCTGACCGAATCGCATTCGCTCCACCCGAGTCTGATGAACCGCAGCTCAGACGAGAGCACGCTGGCCCAGGCGAGCTTTGTCCTCTCAAGCTTCAGCCGAGGCGATCACTTCGCCGAGGCTGCGCTCGGTGTCGCCGGCGAGAAGCGGCCTGATGTGCTCTCGCATCCAGGGTCCGCCGGCCTCGCGCGCGATCCGATCCGCGTCTTCCGCTCCGTCGAACTCGAGGATCAGGATCAGGTGTGTCTCGTCGACCTTCGCGACGCGAGCCGCGAGCGCACCTGCATCGACGACGAGCCGCATGCCCTCCCTCGCTGCCTCCACGGTTGTGTCTGTCACCGGCTCACGTAGGCGGAGGTGGTTGATGACGACGTGCATCAGGCGGACACTATCGCGGGCCCCCACAGTCCTGCTCATGCGTCATTGCAAAACACTGACTCAATCGGTGGTGGTGACACCCGTGGCGCGTGATGAGAGACTCGCGGATATCCCGCCGTGCGGCACACGTGAGCGGGTCTGAGAAGGGAGTGCGGTGTACGCGACTATTCGACGTTACGCGTCTGACGGGGGCCTCGCCGACGCGGTCGCTGCAAACGAAGGCGACGTCCGCGACCTCCTAACCGGGATCGAGGGCTTCCGCGCCTACTACATGGTGCGCACGTCCGATGGAGGTGCGGTTTCGATCAGCGTCTACGACGATGCAGCCGGCGCGGAGGCTTCGAATTCTGCCGCGGCGGGGTGGGTTCGAGGGAATCTTCCGGACCTGGCCGCCGCCGCTCCTGAGACCACCGCGGGAGCGGTCGCTGTTTCGTTCTGACGAGTTGAGCGGGAGGTCGCATGATGTGTCGACCTCCCGCTCTCCCTTCTGGCGTCATTTCTGAACTGTGAGTGTGTCGGGGTCTCGTCTGGGGCGTTTGTCAGGTTGGTGTCGGTGCTCTTTGTTCGTGACTCGATTTCTGAATGACTCCATTGGCGGGTGTCTTTCCAGTGATTTGTCCGATCAGAGAGTCCGGTGCCGGCCTGGCGCCCGCTTGCTGGCCTGATCAGAAGCCTGTCCGCGTTGTGAGCGCGTGACCCATCACAGTTCTGCCGCCCGCGGTTTTCATCCCAGACCGGCACCGGTTCGTGTCCCCCAACGCTTGGGCTGGAGGTTGGTTTTCGGATGCTCGCAGATCAGCTGGACTACATCGTCGGTGTCGACCCACACCGCGATTCGCACGCACTCGCCGTTGTGCACGTCGTCA
>VAXG01000097.1 GCA_005883355.1 Actinomycetota bacterium
ACCTGGATCGGCGGCGACATGGACGGCAACCCAGCCGCGGGCGCCGACTCGATCCGGGAGGCGCTCGATCGGGCCCGCACGCTTGCGCTGGACAGTTACCGCGCCGAGGTGCGCGAGCTTGCAGTCGGGCTCGCGATGCACCGCTCACTCGTCGAGGTATCGCCGGAGCTCGAAGTGTCCATCGCGCACGACGAACGCGAGCTCCCCGAATACGCCGGCACGATCGGGAGGCGAAGCGAGCTCGAGCCGTATCGGCGCAAGCTCTCGTTCATGTGGTGGAGGCTCGGTAACGACGGCTACGAACGTCCCGCCGAGCTGCTCGCAGATCTCGACGTGCTCGCAACCAGCCTGTCGGAGAACCGCGGCGCCCGCATCGCGACCGGCCGGCTCGCGGCCTTACGACGGCGCGTGGAGATCTTCGGCTTTCATCTGGCGAAGCTCGACGTGCGGATCCATGCGAAGGAGCTCCGCGAGTCAGGCGAACGGGTGCGGGCGGCGCTGTCCGCGGCCGCCGAGGTCAGACGACGGCACGGGCCGGAAGCGCTCGACACCGTGATCGTCTCCGGCACGACATCCGCCGCAGACGTCCTCACCGTCCTCGACCTCAGCGACGAGCCGCTTTCGGTCGTTCCACTGTTCGAGACGATCCCGGACCTCGAGCGAGCTCCGAACGTCGTCCGCGAGCTGGTCGACGAGCCGCGCTTCGCGCAACGGTTGAGGGATCGCGATCGCCGCCTCGACGTGATGGTCGGCTATTCCGACTCCGGAAAGGACGGCGGCTTCCTCGCGGCCCAGTGGGCGATCTACCGTGCGCAGGAAGGGCTCGTCGAGGTCGCGCGCGACAGCGATGTCGAGCTGACGATCTTCCACGGCCGCGGCGGCAGCCCGGGCCGAGGCGGCGGTCCGACGCACGCGGCGATCCTGGCGCAACCTGCCGGCCATCCGCCCGGCCGGCTGAAGCTGACGGAGCAGGGCGAGACGATCTCGTTCAAGTACGGCCTCCCCGGGCTCGCCCACCGCAACCTCGAGGCCGCACTCGCCGGGACGTTGCTCGCTGCCTTTCCGAAAGTCTCGGCCCACCCTCCGACACCGGAGGAGCGCGCCGTGCTCGACGACCTCGCCGAGCTGGCGGAACGGCGCTACCGCGCGTTCGTGCACGAGGAGCCGCTGTTCGTGGACTTCTTCCGTGCCTTCACTCCCGTCGACGAGCTCGCCCTGCTGGAGATCGGGTCGCGCCCCACCCGGCGGCCGGAGAGCACGGACTTCCTCGGCTCGCTGCGGGCGATTCCCTGGGTGTTCGCGTGGACGCAGAACCGGACGATCCTGCCGGCCTGGTTCGGCTGTGGCGCTGCGCTCGGGAGTCTCGTCGACAACGGAGAAGTCGACATCCTGCGGCAGATCTACAGCCGTTTGCCGTTCTTTCGCTCGCTCGTCGACACGCTCGAGATGACGCTGGCGAAGTCGAGCCTGGAGATTGCATCGCAATACCTCGAGCTCGTTCCGGCTGAGCTCGCGCCCGAGCGGTTGTTCGGCGAGATCGCCTCCGAGCACGAGCGAACGATGGACGCAGTGCTGCAGACGGTCGAGTCCGGCACATTGCTCGAACGCCAGCCGGTTCTGCGCCGCTCGATCCAGTTGCGCAATCCGTACGTCGACCCGATGAACGCGATCCAGGTCGAGCTCCTACGCCGCTTGCGCGGCGGAGACGACGATGCTCGCCTACCTCTCATGCGGTCGATTGCCGGCATCGCCGCCGCGCTGCGGAACACCGGGTGAGCGCCGGATGTTTGCGCACGGCACCGGCGTGCAGTACCGTGGTCGGCTCGATGACGCGCGCGCTCCTTCTTTGCCTCACCTTTATGGCGATTGCGCGCCCGCAAATGCGCTAGCCGGCCTTTCGCTTCCCCCGCCCGGCCGACTAGCACCAGCATCAGAGGTGGGGAGATGACTCGCGCCGCGCTGCGCTGCCGTCTCTGTGAGCGAACGCAGCCGCTCACGCCGCGCTCGACCTGCCCGACCTGTCACGGCCCCCTCGACGTCGAATACGGACTGAAGAATCTTGCGCTGCGAACCGACGACAAGAGCGCACCCCGCTCGATGTGGCGGTACGCCGAGCTGTTGCCGCACGTTCCGGCCGACCTGTCCACGCCGGGTCTGACGCCGCTCGTCGAGGCACCACGTCTGTCACAGGCGCTCGGTATCCATCTGCTGCTGAAGCTGGAGGACGCAAACCCGACGCACTCGTTCAAGGACAGGATCGCGGCGAGCGCCATCGCCGCAGCGCAGGCATTCCACCTCGAAACCCTCTGCTGCTCGTCGACGGGCAATCTCGGCGAAGCACTCGCGGCGCGCTGCGCGCGCGTCGGGCTCGAGACGGTGCTCCTCTGCCCGGCGGGCGATCCTCCTGCTCTCGCGACCGCGACCTACCGCGCGAAGATTCTCCGAGTCGCCGGCACCTTCGACGACTGCCGAACGCTCGAACGGCGGCTCGAGGAGCTCTTCCCCTGGGGCTTCGTCGAGGGCAACCTCCACGCGCTCGCCTCCGAAGGGGCGAAGACGATCGCCTACGAGATCGCCGAGCAGCTCGACTGGCAGTTGCCCGACGCGGTCATCTCGCCCGCTGCGTCAGGAACGCTGTTCGCAAAGCTCGCGCAGGGATTCGACGAGCTGGCCGCGTTGGAGGCAGCGACCGGAACCCGCCCGCGGCTCTACGGGGCCCAGGCCGGCGGCTGCCCTCCGCTCGCGACGGCGTGGGCGGACGACCGGCCGCTGTCGAAGGTGCTTCCGGACACGGAGGTCCGCTCGCTCGCGATCGGGGATCCTGCCTACGGCGAACTTGCGGTCGGCGCCGCGCGGATGTCGGGCGGTGCGATCTACGCAGTGCCCGAGGAGGAGATCGCAGACAGCACTTCCTTCTTCGCGCAGATGACCGGCGTGCATGCCGACTCCGCCGGGGGTGTCGCGTTCGGCGCTCTGCTCGAGCTCGTCCGCAGTGGAGACATCGCACCGGGAGAACGCGTCGTTCTCGTCGTAACCGGAACCGGATTGAAGCCGTACGGGTACGACGTCGACTACGCGCCGCAGGAAGTCACGAGCGACGTCGAGGACGTTCTCGCCGTGCTCGGCGTCAGTTAGGCGACCGCGACGGCGTCGGCAGGTACGAGCCACGAGCGCCCGAAGTCGGTCATGGCGTCGAGGATCGGGATGAGATCGCGACCTTTGTCGGTGAGCTCGTACTCCACACGCGGCGGCGACTCGGGATAGCTGAACCGGCGAACGATGCCGGCGCGCTGCAGCGCGCGCAGGCGCTCGGCGAGTGTGCGGCTGCTGATCCCGGCGCACGACTGTTCGAGCTCGCGGAAGCGGCACGTGCCCGCAGCGAGGTCGTAGATCAGCAACGCCGTCCACTTCGCCCCGATGATGTCCGCCGACGCCGAGACCGCCTCGCGCCGCCCATCCGTGGTCATGTCCACCGCCACTGCGCGCAGTCTACCTCCGTGATTCGACGGGGACCTCGGTGTCCTCGAATTCCGTGCCCTCTGCTTCGGCCTCGATCCGGCGCACCTCATCCCGCGGGCGAATGAGCCGGAACTCGTTCACGCCGGCAGGCCACTCGGCGAGGAGCCGGCCGGCCCGGGGCGACCCCGTGTGCTCGCGATGGTGCTCGAGCAGGACTCGCAGACGCTCTGCGGCGGAGTCGTCGAGCTGCTCGGCGACGACGAGTTGGCCGTTGAGCCGGAGGTCGAGCAGGCCGGCGGGATCGTGCACGAACGCTTCGCCGCCGGTCATGCCCGCGCCGATGTTCCGGCCGAATGGCCCGAGGACGACGACCGTGCCGTTCGTCATGTACTCGCACGCGTTGCTGCCGACGCCCTCGACGACTGCGGTTGCGCCCGAGTTGCGGACCGCGAAGCGCTCACCCGCCGAGCCGGCCAGGAAAAGCTCCCCGGCCGTCGCACCGTAGAGAACCGTGTTGCCGGCGAGGCACGGATCGCCGGTGTCGTCGGCGGGAGGACGGATGACGATGCGTCCTCCGCTCAGGCTCTTGCCGACGTAGTCGTTCGCCTCGCCGTCGAGAACGAACTCGACGCCTGCGTGCAGGAAGGCGCCGAAGCTCTGGCCGGCCGTCCCTTCGAAGCGAAACCGAAGCGGCTCGCCGTATCCCAGCCGCGCGAGCGTGCCGCCGAGCCGCGCGCCAACCGTGCGGTCGTCGTTGCAGATCTTGTAGACCGGAGCCGGAGCCGCACGGTCGGCGGCGATGCGTTCGCCGAGCTCGCCGCCCGCAGCGACAGGCTTCTCCGCGCCGACGTGACGGAGCGCGTCACCGTGCAATGGCTCGAGCAGGCCGTCCAGTTCGAGCAGCCCGGCACGGCCCTCGGCTCGACGCCGCTGCAGAAGATCCGTTCTGCCGACCGCGTCGTCGAAACTTCGCAGCCCGAGGGCCGCGAGATGACGCCGCACTTCCTCGGACACGAGCAGGAGGTAGTTCTCGACCATCTCCGGTGTCGCCGCGAACTTCGCGCGCAACTCGGGACGCTGCGTCGCGATTCCGACGGGGCAGCTGTCGACGTGGCACGTGCGCACCATCAGGCACCCCTCGGCGAGGAGGAGAGCGGTACCGAAGCTGACCTCGTCGGCACCGAGAAGCGCGGCGACGACGACGTCGCGGCCGGTCTTGACCCCGCCGTCTACACGCACGCGCACGCGCCCGCGCAGCCCGTTGGCGATGAGCGCGCGCTGCGTGTCCACCAGGCCGAGCTCCCACGGGATGCCCGCGTTCTTGATCGACGAGAGCGGGCTCGCACCGGTCCCGCCGTCCGCTCCGGCGATGTGGACGACGTCCGCGAGCGCCTTGACCACTCCTGCGGCGACGAGCCCGACCCCAGCCTCTGCGACGAGCTTGACCGACACGTCCGCATCCGGGTTGACCTGCTTGAGGTCGAAGATCAACTGTGCGAGGTCCTCGATCGAGTAGATGTCATGGTGTGGCGGCGGGGAGATCAGCGCAACGCCGGGCTGCGTGTGGCGCAGCCGTGCGATCTCCGCCGTGACCTTGTGGCCTGGCAACTGGCCGCCCTCACCCGGCTTCGAGCCTTGCGCGATCTTGATCTGCAATTCCGAGGCGAAGGCCACGTACTCGGCGGTGACGCCGAAGCGTCCCGAGGCGATCTGCTTGATGCGGGAGTTGCGGTCGGTCCGGAAACGCGCCGGGTCCTCGCCGCCCTCGCCGCAGTTCGAGCGGGCCCCGAGATTGTTGAACGCGCGCGCGATCGTCTCGTGCGCCTCGGCCGACAGCGATCCGTGCGACATGCCGCCCGATGAGAAGCGCTGCACGATCGATTCCGCCGGCTCGACGTCTTCGAGCGGCACGGGTTCCGCATCCGCGCGCAGGTCGAGCAGGTCGCGTACCTCCATCGGCTCGCGTCCGTTGACGAGCTCCGCAAAGTCGGAGTAGCGCTCCCACCCGTTCGTCCGCACGGCACTGCGAAGCGCGTGCGCGGCACCCATGTCGTCGCTGCGCGCCGCCGCCTGCAGTGCCTCGAGCACGTCGGGATTGGTCTCGTGGGGCTCGCCGCCCTTGCGGAACTTGAAGTAGCCGGGGTTTTCGAGGCGAGGGCGGCTCGCGGCGGCGGCGGCTGCGCGCGCGACTGTCTCCTCCTCGAGTTGGTCGAGGCCGATCCCACCGATCGACCACGGCGTGCCGGGAAAAGCGGCCTCGACCAGGTCACCGTCGAGCCCGAGCGCCTCGAAGGTCTGAGCGCCGCAGTAGCTGGCGATGTCGGAGATCCCGAGCTTCGACATCACCTTGAGCACGCCGTCCTCGATCGACTGCTTGAAGCGCATCTGTGCCTCGGCAGGCGACGGCCGGTCGCCCCCGATCCGGTCGCCCTCGGCCAGGGCCGCGATCGTCTGGAGCGCCAGCCGCGGGCACACCGCCTCTGCCCCGAAGCCGAGCAGGCAAGCGACGTGATGCACCTCCCGCGGCTCGTCGCTCTCGACGAGCAGGGTCGCGAGCGTGCGCAGCCCGGCCTTGACGAGGTGGTGATGCACGACCGAGGTCGCGAGCAGGCTCGGCACCGGCGGCCTCTCCGGCGACGCGTCGGCATCGGAAAGGAGCAGCATCCCGTGTCCTTCGCGCACCGCGGTCTCCGCGGCCTGTGCAAGCCTCGCGCACGCATCTGCGAGCCCCTCCGCGGGATCGAAGCTGGCGTCGATGCGAACGACTGCGAGCTGGTCGAGCGCGGACGGGAAGAGGAAGAAGCTCTCGAGCTCGATTCCTGCCGCGTCTTCGGGCGCCTCCACGAGCAACGGCCCACGCGCCCCGAGCAGCGTCGCGAGCGACATAGCGAACCGCTCGCGAATGTGGTCGATCGCGGGATTCGTCACCTGCGCGAACCGCTGGCGGAAGTAGCTGAAGAGCGGCCGCGCACGGCCGGCGAGCGGCGGGAGCGCGGTGTCGTCGCCCATCGAAGAAGTCGGCTCGTGCCCATGAGCGGCCGACGGACGCACGATCACGGTCAGCTCCTCGCGCGTGTAGCCAAACAGCACATGCCGCGGTCCAAGCTCTTCCTCCGGAGGCGAGACCGGCTCTCCGGTCGACGCCTCCCGCCTCCATTCTTCGAGCCAGCGTCCGTACGGGCTCGCATCCGAAAGACGCCGCTTGATCGCATCGTCCTCCTCGAGGCCGCGCTCCGGGTCGACGGCGAGCATCTCACCCGGCCCGAGCCGTCCACGGCGAGCACTCGTTCCCGCCGGCACGTCGAAGACACCCGCCTCGGAGGCACAGCAGACGAGGTCGCCGGCGACGACGTAGCGAAGAGGACGCAGGCCGTTCCGGTCGAGAGCGGCGCCGACGACGCGCCCGTCGGTGAAGACGATCCCGGCCGGGCCGTCCCACGGCTCGACGAGCCCGGCGTGGAAGCGATGGAAGTCGCGCACCTCCGGGTCGAGCTCGGCGTCTCCCTGCCAGGCGGGCGGAATGAGCATCGTGAGTGCGTGCCGCGCGTCGCGGCCGCCGCGCACCAGCAGCTCGAGCGCGTTGTCGAGCATGCCCGAGTCCGAGCTCGCTTCTTCGAGTACGGGTCCGTCGACGCCCAACGTCAACGCGCGGGCACGCATCCAGTTGACGTTGCCCCGAATTGCGTTGATCTCCCCGTTGTGGCAGAGGAGCCGGAACGGCTGCGTTCGCTCCCAGGACGGCTCGGTATTCGTCGAGAAGCGCTGGTGGAAGACGCCGAACGGAACCTCGAAGGACGGGTCGCGCAGGTCGGCGTAGAACGGAGCGAGCTGGTCGGCGGCGCAGAGCGCCTTGTAGACAACCGTGCGAAACGAGAGCGAGGCGACGTAGAGGTCTTCGCGGCCGTCGAGGCGCTTGCGGGCGCGGAATGCAGCCGCCTCGCCGACCTCGGAATCGCCCGCCGGCCGTTCGAGGAGCGCCTGTTCGATTGTCGGCGCAGAGGCCCGAGCCGACGGGCCCAGTGCGTAGAGGTCGACGGGGACCGACCGCCAGGAACGCACCGCGATCCCCTCTGCCTTGCAGGCCTCCTCGACCGCGCGCCTTCCATCCGCACCGCGGAAGAAGACCATCGCGATTCCCATTCCAGTTTCGGGCACCAGAGCAGCCGGCAGCGGCAAGAGGAGGCCCGCGCCGTCGCCGGAGCGGTGATCCGCCGCCACGGCTCCCCGGTGGCGGACACGCCTCAGTGCCTCGAGGAGGGAGTCGAGCACCGCCCGCGACGGGCCACCGGAGAGCCGGGCGACGAAGCCGATGCCACAGGCATCGCGTTCGTCGACCGAAGGATCAAGCGTGGAAAACCGTGCCAACTGCGCACCTTTTCGTTCGAAGGAGAAAGCCCCGCCCGGTGGATCTGATCTAGCCGGCGAGGGCGGGAAGGCGAAGCCGCCGGCTAGCGGACGCGCTTGCGCGCGCTGCCGCTAAAGAGTGAAATCCGGCGGACGTCCGCGCGAGCCATGGCGACAGCATAGAGACATGGGTCGGACAGATCAACGCAGAACTGGCTTGGATACCGAAATCTGTACCGTCTAAAGCGACTTGACAGGGTAAAGTTATTCCGCCACACTGCCGACAAGGATGAGGATGAACACGACTTCACGCACTTCGTCGACCCGGGCCATTCGGTCCCGGTCGATCGTGCTCATCCTTTCGATTCTCCCCCTCTAGGGGGAATGCGACTCACGCGCCGTAGGGCGCATACACCCACCGTTGACACCACCGGTACGTCCTCAGGCGTGCCCGGACAGGAGGTTGTAGTGAGTTCGCGCAGGATCCAAATTTTCGACACGACGCTTCGAGACGGCGAGCAATCGCCGGGCATCGCGCTGCGGCCGGAGGAGAAGGTGGAGATCGCGGAGCAGCTCGAGCGGCTCGGGGTCGACGTGATCGAGGCGGGCTTCGCAGCGGCCTCCCCCGGCGACTTCGAAGGGGTCCGCGCCGTGGCCGCGGTTGCCCGGCGCGCAACCGTCGCGACGCTCTGCCGCACGCGCCGTGAGGACCTCGACGCGGGCGCCGACGCGCTTCGAGACGCACGACGCTCGCGCCTGCACATCTTCCTGGCGACGAGCCCGATCCACATGCAGAAGAAGTTGCGGCTCACCCCTGACGAGGTCGCGGCACAGGCTGCCTGGGCAGTCGGTTATGCGCGCGGTCGCGTCGACGAGGTCGAGTTCTCCTGCGAGGACGCGACACGTTCCGACCCGGTGTTCGTCGCGCGGGTCTGCCGCGAGGTGATTGCCGCCGGCGCCGACGTGGTGAACCTTCCCGACACGGTCGGGTACGCACTGCCGAACGAGTACGCCGGATTCTTCGACGAAGTACGGCGCCTGTCCCCCGAGCTGGAGAGCGTCACGATCTCCGCGCACTGCCACGACGACCTTGGACTGGCGGTGGCGAATTCGCTCGCTGCAGTCGAAGCAGGAGTGGGGCAGGTCGAGTGCACGATGAACGGGATCGGCGAACGTGCGGGCAACGCCGCACTCGAGGAGATCGTCATGGCTCTACGAGTGCGCGAAGAACGGCTTGGCGTCGACACGGGCATCGATCTCGCCGAGATCGGCGCTTCGTCGGCGCTGGTCGAGAGGTTGACCGGCTACGCCGTTCCGCCGAACAAGGCAATCGTCGGCGCGAACGCATTCGCGCACGAAGCCGGCATCCACCAGGACGGCTTGCTGAAGGACACGACGACGTACCAGATCATCGAGCCGAAGGAGCTCGGCCTGGCCATGACCTTGCCGCTCGGCAAGCACTCCGGCCGGCACGCCTTCGCCCGTGCCTGCGCGGACGCCGGCCTCCAACTCGACGAGGAGCTGTTGAGCCGGGCGTTCATGCGGTTCAAGGCGCTTGCCGATAGCGGAATCGTGGACGTGACGGCTGCATGAGCGTCGCTCGCCTGCGGCTCGCTCCCGCGAGGGAAACCATGTTCCCCTCGCGCGCTCCCTTCTTCAGGGATCGCCTCGGCCCCGGCGCCGCTGAGATCACCGCGTGCGCCGAGGAGAAAAAGAGGAGAAACCTACCGGTTTCCCCTTACACCCCTTCCACCGCTCATCGGCCACGAGGTGGCCAATGAGCCAAAACGCCTACACGGTCGTCTGCCTGGCGCGACACGGCATCGGCCCGGAAGTCATGGGCGAAGCAAGCCGTGCACTGACGGCAGTCTCGCTCCAGCACGGTTTCCACGTCGACGAGCGACATGTCCCGTTCGGAGCCGACGCAGTGACGCGTTTCGGCCGCTCGTTTCCGCTCTCGTCACGGAGCGCGCTCCTCGGCGCCGATGCGGTGCTCGTCGCCGCAAAGAGCGACGCCGTCCTGACGTCGCTCGAGGCCGATCTCGATCTGCGCACCTCGATCGTGCGCGTTCGGTTCGACGGGCGCGCCGAGCTCTCGATCCTCGCCCCCCTCGGCGCGGATGGGTGGGAGTGGACACTCGAGCGCGCCTTCACGCTCGCTCGCGAAAGTCGTGGCCGGATCACGCTCGTCGGTGTCGACGAGAGCTGGGCGAACGAGGCCGCGCGGTTCGAGCAGCAACACGACGGGCTCGAGGTCGAGCGCATGACGCCGCAGGAAGCGATGCGCCCGCTCATCTTCACGCCGGAACGCTTCGACGTCGTCGTCTGCCCGCCCGAGCTCTCCCGCACGGCAGCGGAGGTGGCCGCAAGCCTCGCCGACTCACGCACCGTGGCGTGGGGCCGACTCGCCCCCACCGCACCGAGCATCTTCGGCCCTGCCCACGGCGTCGCCGACACGCTTGCCGGCCACGGCGTCGCCGACCCGAGCTCGATGCTGCTCGCGGCCGCTCTGATGCTCGCGGAAGGGCTCGGCGAACGCAGTGGTGCCGCGACGCTCTCGGGCGCCGTCGGCCTCGCGGGCGGCGACGATGCTCGCCGACCGTCCACACGCGGCCACGCCGACCTCGTGCTTTCGCAACTGCCGGTCGCCGCGGCAAACGCGGAGTTCTACCGGGAGGAAGCATGCGGATGAACGGTGCCGATGCCCTGCTCCGCTCACTCGAGGCCGAGGGAGTCGAGGTCGTCTTTGGCATTCCCGGCGGCGCGATCCTTCCCACCTACGACGCATTCGCACGCGGAACGACCATTCGCCACGTCCTCGCCCGGCATGAACAGGGCGCCGGCCACATGGCCGAGGGCTACGCACGTGCGTCCGGCCGCGTCGGCGTCGCAATTGCCACGTCGGGGCCGGGTGCGACGAATCTCGTCACGCCGATCGCCGACGCGTGGATGGACTCGACGCCGCTCGTCTGCATCACCGGCCAGGTGCGCTCGCATCTGATCGGTACCGACGCCTTCCAGGAGTGCGACATCACCGGAATCACGATCCCGATCGTCAAGCACTCGTGGCTCGTGAAAGACGTCAAGGAGCTGCCCCACGCGATCAAGGCTGCGTTCCACATCGCACGCACCGGTCGCTGCGGGCCGGTGCTGGTCGACATTCCCCGTGACGTCCAGGAGGCCGAGCTCGACTTCGAGTATCCGGAGACGGTCGATCTCCCCGGCTGGCGGCCGCCGCGCCGGGGACACCCACGCCAGATCCGCGAAGCCGCAACCCGAATCGCCGCCGCCGAGCGACCCGTCCTCTACGTGGGGGGCGGCGTTCTCAACGCCGACGCGTGCTCCGAGCTCCTCGCGCTCGCCGAGCATGGGCGGCTGCCCGTCGTGACGACGCTGATGGCGAAGAGCTCATTTCCGGAGACGCACGAGCTGCACTTCGGCTGGCCGGGCATGCACGGGCCGAAGTGGTCGAACTGGGCGCTCAACAAGTGCGACGTGCTCGTCGCCGTCGGCGCACGCTTCGACGACCGTGTCACGGGCAAGCTCGCGTCGTTCGCCCCGGGGGCCACGGTCGTCCACCTCGACATCGATTCGGCGGAGATCGACAAGCTCCGTCACGCCGACGTGCCCGTTGTCGGGCCGCTGAAGAGCGTGCTGGCGGATCTCGGCCGCGACCTGCGGGAGCTCAGTCGCCCTGACGCGACGGAGCCGTGGCTCGCTCAGTTGCGTCGCTGGCGGGAGGAGGCTCCGCTCCGCTACGGCGAGGGCGGTGACGAGATGAAGCCACAGCCCGTGCTCGAGACGCTGCAGCGCCTGACGGCCGAGCGCGACGACATCGTCTGGACGACCGGCGTCGGGCAGCACCAGATGTGGGCGATGCAGTACCTCCTCTGCGACCGCCCGCGCACGTTCATCACCTCGGGCGGGCTCGGCACGATGGGCTACGGCATCCCTGCAGCGATCGGCGCGAAGACCGCACGGCCGGACGCCACCGTGATCTGCGTCGACGGCGACGGCTGCTTCCAGATGACTCAGCAGGAGCTCGCGACATCAGTACTCGAAAAACTGCCGATCGTCGTCGTCCTGATCAACAACGGCCATCTCGGGATGGTCCGACAGTGGCAGGACATGTTCTTCGAGGAGCGGTTCTCACAGATCGAGCTCACGCATCACCTCCCGGACTACGCCGCCCTGGCAGAGGCCTACGGCGGTCGAGGCTTCGTCGTCGACCGCGAGGAGGATCTCGAGGAGACACTCGCCGAGGCGATCGCGTGCGGCCGCACCGCGGTGGTCGACTGCCGTGTCGACGCCCACGAGCACTGCTTCCCGATCATCCCCGCCGGTGCCGCGGCGCTCGATCTCGTCGAGTATCCGGGCGAAGGCGACCTGGAGTCGGTTTCGGCATGAAGCACACACTGGCCGTCCTCGTCGAGAACAAGCCGGGCGTCCTGGCCCGAATCTCGAACATGTTCGCGCGGCGCGGTTTCAACATCGAGAGCCTGGCGGTCGGGACAACCGAACGGCCCGAGATCTCCCGGGTAACGCTCCGCGTCGATTGCGACAACACCTCGCTGGCTCAGATCGAGAAGCAGATGCACAAGCTCGTGAACGTGCTTCGGATCACCGAGCTCACTCCGGGCGATTCGATCGAGCGTGAGCTCGCGTTGATCAAGGTCACGGCGCCACCCGCGCGACGGACGGAGCTGATGGCGCTGGGCGAGGTCTTCGAGGCCCGCGTCGCCGACCTCGGCCCGGACTCGATCGTCTTCGAGCTCGCGGGCGCGCCCGAGGAGATCGACTCGTTCGAGGAGCTTCTCCGGCCACACGGTGTGAAAGAACTCGTCCGTACCGGACGCGTCGGTCTCAGCCGCGCGTCCTCCAAATCGACCATCAGGCGCCGCCAGCTCGTGGTGCGCTGACGAAAGGAGTTTCCGTTGGCAACCATCCACCGCGGAGGAAATGTCGACCTGCTCTCGGGCAAGGTCGCCGTCATCGGCTACGGCAGCCAGGGCCACGCACACGCCCTCAACCTGCGTGACTCCGGCATCGAGGTCGAGGTCGGCGTACGCGCGGGCAGCCCATCGGCCGACGCAGCCGAGGACGCGGGCTTGGCCGTGAGCACAGTCGGCGACGCGACGCGTGGAGCGCAGGTCGTCGCGGTTCTCGTGCCGGATCACGTGCAGAAGGGTGTCTACGAGCAGGAGATCGCTCCGAACCTCGAGCCCGACTCTGCGCTGCTGTTCGCGCATGGCCTGAACATCCATTTCGGCCGAATCGTCCCGGCCGCAGGTCACGACGTCGTCATGGTCGCGCCGAAGGCGCCCGGACACCGGGTCCGCGAGCTCTACGAGTCGGGCGCCGGGACACCCGGGCTCGTCGCGGTGCATCAGGACTCGAGCGGCGGGGCGCTCGAGCTTGCGCTCGCTTATGGAACTGCGATCGGGTGCGGCCGCGTGGGCCTTCTCGAGACGACGTTCGCCGAGGAGACGGAGAGCGATCTCTTCGGCGAGCAAGCCGTGCTCTGCGGCGGCGTCACGTCGCTGATCAAGGCCGGCTTCGAGACACTTGTCGAGGCGGGCTACCAACCGGAGATCGCCTACTACGAGTGCCTCAACGAGCTGAAGCTGATCGTCGACCTGATCTACGAGGGCGGCTTCGAGTACATGCGCTATTCCATCTCGGACGTCGCCGAGTACGGCGACCTCACGCGCGGCCCGAGGGTGGTTGACGAACGGGTGAAGGAGACGATGCGCACCCTGCTGGACGAGATCCGAAGCGGCGCATTCGCACGCGAGCTCTTCGCCGACGACGAGGCAGGTCGACCGAAGTTCGAGGAGCTACGCCGCAAGAATGCGGGCGGGCAGCTCGAGCAGGTCGGGTCGGAGTTGCGCGCGCTCGCGGGCAAGGAAGGCCTGCTCGGCGCGGACGTGCATGGCGTCGGTTGACGTCCCGGTTGCGCTACTCGGTTACGGCACGGTCGGCGCGGCCGTCAACAGGCTGCTGGTCGAGGGCGCAGACGAGATCGAGCGTGCGACCGGGCACAAACTGCGCGTCACGCGTGCGCTCGTCCGCGACACCGGCAAGGAGCGCGACTACCCCGTAGCCGACGGCGTCCTCACAACCGACTTCCGGTCGGTGCTCGAGGACGACTCGATCGCGCTCGTCGCCGAGGTGATGGGCGGAGTCGAGCCGACCGGCGGCTACGTCCTCGACCTGCTTCGCTCCGGCAAGCCTGTCGTCTCCGCGAACAAGCAGCTGCTGGCGCGGCGTAGCGCCGATCTCTTCGAAGCTGCGTCGGAAGGCGGCGTGCAGCTCCGCTTCGAGGCATCTGTTTGTGCAGCGATCCCGGTCATCAAGGTTCTGCGCGAGTCGCTCGTCGTGACCAACGTCCACCGTGTGCTCGGCATCGTCAACGGGACGACGAACTTCATCCTGACGAGGATGGAGGAAGGCGCGGACTACGAGGAGGCACTCGCCGAAGCTCAGCGGCTCGGATACGCGGAGGCCGATCCCACCGACGACGTCTCGGGCGCCGACGCGGCGGCGAAGATGGCCGTCCTCGCCACGGTCGCGTTCGGCTCGCGCGTCGAACTCGCAGACGTCGCCTATGAAGGAATCGAGGGCATCAAGCCTCACCACGTGGCGGCCGCGCGCGAGTTGGAGACGGTCGTCCGTCTCGTCGGCTCGGCGACACTCGTCGACGGAGCGGTCGACGTGCGTGTCGGGCCGGCGTTCGTCGACGGCCACCATCCGCTCGCAGCCGTCGTGGGTGCCTTCAACGCGGTGATGCTCCAGGGCGATGCCATTCGCGAGATCACGCTCGAGGGGCCCGGTGCGGGCGGGATCGAGACCGCCTCGGCGGTCGTCGCCGACATGGTCAGCGTGCTCGGGACGACCGGCACGGGCTTCCTCCAGAACGACGCCTGCTGGCGTTCGCTCTCGAAGTTGCCGCCGGGGGATCTGCCGGGTGCGTTCTACGTCCACCTGGAGGTCGCCGACCGCCCGGGCGTTCTGGCGCATGTCGCGGACTGCTTCGCGGAGCAGGACGTGTCGATCGCACAGCTCGCGCAACACCTCGTCAACGGCACAGCGGCGCTCGACCTCGTCACGCACGAGGCTCCAGGGGGTCGCGTCGAGGCAGCCCTGAGCTCTGCGGCGGCACTGGCCGAGGTACGCTCTCGACCCGAGGCGCTGCGAATGATCACCGAACGAGGCTTTTGACCTGAAACCGGCGCTGCTCGAGCGCTACCGCGACGCGCTGCCGGTGTCGCCGTCGACTCCGATCGTGACGCTCGGCGAAGGATCGACGCCGCTGCTGCGAGCGGCGCGGCTCTCCGCTGCTCCCGGCGTCGAGGTGTGGCTCAAGTGCGAGGGAGTCAACCCGACGGGCTCGTTCAAGGACCGGGGCATGGCACTTGCGGTCGCGAAGGCGGTCGAGGCGGGCGCGCGTGCCGTCGTGTGCGCATCGACGGGAAACACGGCCGCGTCCGCAGCTGCGTACGCCGCACGGGCAGGGCTCGAGGCCATCGTCGTGCACGCGGCGGGCGGGCCCTCGAGCTCGAAGCTCGCCCAGGTGCGCGTGACCGGTGCGCGACTGGTCGAGATCGAAGGAACGTTCGACGACGCGTTCGCCGCGGCCGAGGAGCTCGCCGAGCGCGAAGGCGCGGTCGTGGTCAACTCCACGAACCCGGACCGGATCGAAGGTCAGAAGACCGCAGCACTCGAGATCGTCGAGCAACTCGGCGGCCTTCCCGACGTCCTCGCTCTGCCGTACGGCGGCGGCGGCAACACGGTCGCGTACGCGAAGGGCTTCCTCGAGGCGGGATTCCCGGCGCTCGAGATCGTTCCCGTCGAAGCCGCCGACCGCGCGGCGACGACCGCCTCCGCGATCCGGATTCCGACCCCCGTCCACCGCGCTGAGGTCGAGGACGCACTCGCGCGCTCGGGCGGCGCAATCGTCTCTGTCACCGACGACGAGATAGCGATGGCCTGGAGATCCCTGGCGCGAGGGGAGGGGGTCTTCTGCGAGCCTGCCTCGGCAGCCGCACTGGCAGGGGTCGACCTCTCGAGCCTTGCCGAAGGCACGCGTGTGGTGCTCGTCCTCACCGGCCACGGCCTGAAGGATCCGGACGCACTCGACCGCCTCCGCGAGCCGGGCTCGTGATCCACGTCCGCGCCCCGGCAACGACGGCCAATCTCGGGGCGGGTTTCGACTGCGCCGGCGCCGCGCTCGATCTCTGGAACGAGCTCGAGCTCAGCGAAGGCGGTGGAGATGCCGATGCCGGCCATCTCGCCGTGCGTGCCTTTGCTCGACTCGCGTCCCCCGACGGCTTCGGCTTCACCTTCACGGAACGCATTCCGCGCGCCCGCGGGCTCGGGTCGAGCGCGGCGACCATTGCGCTGGGGCTGGTGGCCGGTGCGGAAGTTGCGGGCCGCTCGCCGGACGCCGAAGAGCTGCTCGCGCTCGGGCTCGACCTCGAAGGCCATCCCGACAATCTCGCCGCCGCCCTTGCGGGCGGCGTCTGCTTGACCTGGGAGGGTCGCGTCGTGCGCATCGCGGACGACGCGCCGGGAGTGCCGATCGCCGTCGTTCCCCGCGAACAGGTCGAGACACACGCGGCACGCGCGGCGCTGCCGGAGACGATCGCGCATGGCGACGCGGCGTTCAGCGTCGCACGAGCGGCATTGCTCGGTGCGGCAGTCGCGTCCGGCTCCGCGGAGCTCTTCGCCGCGGCGGCTGACGATCGCCTCCATGAGCCTTACCGCGCCCCGCAGGCGCCCGTTTTGGCGGCCGTCCGCGAGCAGATGCCGGACGGCGCGATCGCAGCAACGCTCTCGGGATCGGGCCCGACCGTGATCGTCTGGGCAGAGCCGCAGTCCGCGGCCGTATGCGCAGCACAACTGACAGAGCGTTTTCCCGACACGGACGTCCTTCAGCTTTCGATCTCACCGACAGGAGCGGGCCAGCTATGAGCAATCCCTACGATCTTCCTTCCGATCCGGCGAAGCGTCACAGCGCCGCGCTGACCGACGGTGTCGACCGCGCCGCCGCGCGCGCGATGCTGAAAGGAACCGGCTTCAACGACGACGACCTGGCCCGCCCGCTCGTCGGTGTTGCAACGTCCTGGATCGAGACGATGCCGTGCAATCTCAACCAGCGCAAGCTCGCGCAAGACGTCAAGCGTGGCATTCGCGCGGCCGGCGGCACCCCGATGGAGTTCAACACGATCGCAGTGTCGGACGGCGTCTCGATGGGAAGCGAGGGAATGCGCGCTTCGCTCGTGTCGCGCGAGGTGATCGCGGACTCGATCGAGCTCGTCGCGCGCGGCCACCTCTTGGACGGGCTCGTCGTCCTCGTCGGCTGCGACAAAACGATCCCCTCGGCTGTCATGGTTCTCGCGCGGCTCGACCTGCCGGGCCTCGTGCTCTACAACGGCTCGATCGCGCCGGGCCGCTTCCGCGGGCGTGACGTGACGATCCAGGACGTGTTCGAAGCGGTCGGCGCGCACGCGGCCGGCACGATGAGTGCGGAGGACGTGCACGAGCTCGAGGGCGTCGCCTGTCCCGGCGCCGGCGCGTGCGGCGGACAGTTCACGGCGAACACGATGTCGCTCGCGCTCGAGTTTCTCGGCATCAGCCCGGCGGGGCTGAACGGGATTCCAGCTCTCGACTCGGCGAAGGCCGCAGCCGCAGAGCAATGCGGCAAGCTTGTGCTCGACCTCGTGCGCGGCGACGTCCGCCCTTCCACGATCCTCACTCGGGCGTCGATCGAGAACGCGATCGCAGCCGTCGCCGCCACCGGCGGCTCGACGAATGCCGTCCTCCACCTGCTCGCCATCGCGCGTGAGCTCGGTCTGCCACTCGAGCTCGACGACTTCGACGAGATCGCGACACGCACGCCGGTCGTCGCCGATCTCAAGCCGGGTGGACGCTTCGTCGCTACCGACCTCCATCGCGCCGGCGGTGTCGCCCTCGTCGCGCGAGAGCTGGTCGACGCCGGGCTGGCCGACGGATCAGCTGTGAACGTCGACGGCCGCACGCTCGCCGAGATCGCCGCCGCTGCGACCGCGACGCCCGGCCAGGAAGTCGTCGTGCCCGTCGACCGGCCGCTGAAGGAGACCGGCGGGCTCGCCGTGCTGCGCGGCAACCTCGCGACCGAGGGCGCGATCGTGAAGCTCGTCGGCCACGAGCGGCGCCTCCATCGCGGGCCGGCACGCGTCTTCGACTCCGAGGAGGAGTGCTTCGCCGCGGTCTCGGCGAACGCGATCGTCGCCGGTGACGTCGTCGTGATCCGGTACGAGGGGCCGGCAGGCGGTCCCGGCATGCGCGAGATGCTGCACGTGACCGCCGCGCTCGTCGGCGAAGGGCTCGGCGACGCCGTCGCGCTGGTCACCGACGGGCGCTTCTCGGGCGCGACGCACGGGCTGATGGTCGGCCACGTCTCGCCGGAAGCTGCACGCGGCGGCGGGCTGGCTGCGCTGGAGGAAGGTGACGTGGTCGTGATCGACGTCGACGCGCGGGAGTTGCGCGTCGAGCTCCCTGACGGCGAGCTTGAGCGCCGACTCGAGCGGTGGACGCCGCCGCCGCCGCGCTATGCGTCGGGTGTGCTGGCGAAGTACGCCGCGCTCGTCTCGTCCGCCTCGGACGGTGCGATCACACGCCCGCTCTGGTCTGAGCCGGTGCCTGTGTCGTAGAGCGCGAGCCGGTCGCGATGGACGACCTCGACGCCGCGCGTCCGGCCGCGGATCTCGTCGGCGCCGACGCTCGTCAGTCCCTTGGCGAACACCTTGCCGTTGGGCGCCTCCAACTCGACAGCGTCACCGGCCGCGAACGAGCCGTCGCAGCGGACGACGCCGACCGCGAGCAAGCTGCGTCCGTGCACGAGCAGCGCGCTCCGCGCTCCCTCGTCGACGACGAGACGACCGACGGCCGGCTTCGCGTAGCGGAGCCAGAGCTTGAAGGCGGTGCTGCCGTCGACGGCCTCCGGAGCAAAGCGCGTGCCTCGTCGTTCCCCGGCGACGATCGGACCGAGAACGCCGCGGCCTCTCCCGGATGCGATCACGGAGGGAATGCCGGCGGCGGCGGCGAGCCGTGCGGCCGCGATCTTGCTCGCCATCCCGCCTCGACCTAGCGCGCTTCCCCGACCGACGACCGCGTCCGTGGCGGCGGCGCCGTCGGCGAGCAGCTCCGGACCGCCGGGCTCTGCGGGGTGCTTCGCGTAGACCCCATCCACCTCGGTCAGAAGCACGAGGAGCCGTGCGCGGGTCAGCACCGCGACCTGCGCTGCCAGCGCGTCGTTGTCGCCGAAGGTGATCTCGTCGGTCGCGGTGGCGTCGTTCTCGTTCACGACGGGAACGACGCCGAGCTTCAGCAGCGTGTCGAACGAGTTGCGGACGTTGACGTAGCTCGCACGCTCGGCGAGATCCGGCGCCGAGAGCAGTATCTGCGCCGCCTCGACACCCGACGCACGCAGCGCGGAGTCCCACGCGGCCTGGAGTCGAGACTGTCCCACCGCCGAAGCGGCCTGGAGCCTTGCAGTGGCCGACGGGCGCCGCGTCAACCCGAGGCGCGGCAGGCCGAGCGCGATCGCGCCGGACGAGACGACGCAGACCGGCTCGCCGCTCCGCACGAGCTCACCGACCTCGGCGGCGCGCGCGCTAAGTAGCGAGCGCCGGACGCGACCCTTCGTGTCCACGACGAGCGTCGAGCCGAGCTTCACGACGACCGTCATCGATGCTGGCTGCCGTCGCCCACGATCCGGTACTGCCGCAGGCAGAGATCGAGATACGTGACCGGCCCGCGTGGCCCGGGCGCGACGTCGACGTTGACGCCCGTTTCCGGGACGCCGAGCAGCGCGAAGCCGTCCGTGAATCGTGTGGTGGCATTCCAAAGCGCCGCAGTGCCGCGATAGCCGTCGAGGAAACGCCGCGCCGCATCCTCCTCCTCGGTCACGATCGTCGCGGCAAGCCCCGAGGTGTCGTCGTTGGCGATCCTCACCGCCTCCTCGACGCCGTCGACGATGTGGAGGGTGACCGTCGCGACGTGCTCCGGATCCCCGGCCCATTCGTGTCCGAGCCGCTCGTCGAGGGGCCGGACGCCGTCCACTCCGGCCGCGGCCGCTGTGCCGCGTATTTCGAGACCGTGTTCCGCGAAGACGGCGAGCAGCGTCGGCAGGAGCACGACTGCAGCCCGGTCGACGAGGGCGAGATTGAGACGATTGCAGACACCGAGGCGGTCGAGACTCGCTCTGGCGACCGCGACAAGACGTTCATGCGACGCGCCGCTGTGCACGTAGAGAACGCCGCCGCCCTCCGCGTGAGCGAGCGTCCGCACACCGTTCAGCGCCGCCCGCTGCTCGAGCGCCGCGGTCGACGGCCCGCTGCCGCGCAGGATCACGAGCGGGACGAGCTCGGGGAACGAGACAAGCGCCTCGGCCCCGGCCCGCTCGGGCGTTCGGACGAGCCCGACGACCTCGCCCGGTAGTCCTGTCTCCTCGAGCGCAGGCCGGAGCACCTCGTCGACGAGCGCGGTGACCGTGGCCAGTGCTGCGCCGCCGGTTCGGAGGACGACGGCATTGCCGCTCTTCAGGACCTGCGACGCGATGTCGACGGCAACGTTCGGTCTCGCCTCGAAGTTGGCGCCGACCACCCCGATCGGCACGCGCCGCTCGGAGACTTCGAGCCCGTTCGGAAGCCGCCAGGCGCGGACCTCCCGTTCGAGCGGAGCGAGGGCGGCGGTCGCCTCCAGCCCTGCCGCCGTCGCTTCGAGGCGTTCATCGTCAAGACGCAGCCGGTCGAGGGCTCCCGGATCCAGACGAGACGAGCCCGCCGCGACGTCCGCGCGATTGATCTCGAGGACTACAGCGTGCCGCTCGCGAAGGAGGTTCGCAGCACGCAGCAGGGCCTCGTCGACGGGCCCCTCCTCGAGGCGTGCAAGCGCGGCGCGCGCAGCGCGCGCCTCTGTCTCAACCAAGCGAAAAACCGTCTGATTTCCTGCGACGTCGACCGTCGCTTTACTTTATACTGCGGAGTCAGAGGGCGGGCTCGTCCCGCTCCGCATCAAGAGAGGCTGAGGGAACCGGCCCGATGAAGCCTCGGCAACCTGCGGCAGACGCAAGGTGCCAAGCCGGCCGAGCAAAGCACTAACGCTCGGACGATGTAGAGCGAGATGACAAAGGAGACCGCCGTGCCCGCCACACACCTTTCCTGCACCCGCTGCGGCAACGAGCTGCAACTCGAAGGCATCGGTGCCTGTCCGCGTTGCTTCGGACCTCTCGAGCCCGTTTACGACATGGACGAGCTCCGCAGAACGCTGACGCACCGCAGCATCGAAGCCGGCCCGCCGTCCCTCTGGCGTTACGCGCCACTTCTTCCTGTGCACGTACCGGACGAGCCTCGGCTCGCCCCAGGCCTGACCCCGCTCGTGCCGGCGACGCGGCTTGCTGCCCACCTCGGCATAGCGGAGCTGTATCTGAAGCTCGACACGGCCAACCCCACACACTCGTTCAAGGACCGCGTGGTCGCCGTCGCGTGCGCGAAGGCTCGAGAGCTCGGCCTCGAGACGCTTGCGTGTTCCTCGACCGGAAATCTCGCGAACGCCGTGGCCGCGCGAGCTGCCGTCGAAGGGCTCGACGCCGTCGTCTTCTGCCCGTACGACCTCGAACGCGAGAAGCTCGTCGCAACTGCGGCGTACGGCGCCCGGATCTACGCGGTCCGCGGTAGCTACGACGACTGCAGCCGGCTCACGGTCGAGCTTTCGTTCGAGCTCCCCTGGGGCTTCGTCAACGTCGGACTGCGCTCCTACTACGCCGAAGGCTCGAAGACGGTTGCGTACGAGGTTGCGGAGCAACTCGGTTGGGAGCAGCCTGATGTTGTCGTCTGCCCTGTCGCCTCTGGCTCGCTGCTCTCGAAGGTCGGCCGCGGGTTCCGCGACTTCCGCGAGCTCGGGCTCGTGAGCGGTTCGGCCCCGCGACTCGTGGGCGCCCAGGCGGTGGGCTGCTCTCCCGTCGCGACCGCGTTCGCGGAGGACCGGCCCGTCAAGCCGGTGCGGCCTGACACGATTGCCCGCTCGCTCGCGATCGGCAGTCCTGCAGACGGCGACGCGGCGATCGCGGCGACGCGCGAGTCGGGGGGCTCGATCCACGCCGTGGCCGAGCAGGAGATCGGCGAGAACATGGCTCTGCTCGCGGAGACCGCGGGCGTCTTCGGCGAGACCGCGGCCGGGGTGACGCTCGGGGCGCTCCGCGAGGCGATCCGGCGAGGCGAGATCGGCGCCGCGGACAGGGTCGTCCTCCTCGTGACCGGCGACGGACTGAAGACGCCGGGACCTGTCGCTGATCGCTTCGCTCCGATCGATATTCCGGCCGATGCCGACGCGCTGCTCGCGGAGCTCGGAATAGCTGTCTAACCTCAGACGAGACATGGCAGCAGAGCCGACAATGGATGCAGCGCTCGTCCGTCTCCGCGAACTCCTCGCCGACAACGACGTCGCCTTGCTCGATCTCGTCAACCGTCGGCTCGAGCTCGTCGGCCAGATCAAGGAGCGCAAGGCCGAGCTCGACGTCGCATTCGTCGATCCCGACCGCGAGGCCTGGCTGCTCGACCATCTACGCCGCGCGAACAGCGGCCGGCTGAGCGACGAAGGCCTGCGTGAGCTCTTGACGACGTTGCTCGACCTCACCAAGCGCGAGCTCGCAAGAAGCTGATGCTGCGCGTCGCCTCGCTGCCCGGCGACGGGATCGGCCCGGAGGTCTGCGACGCCGCTGTCCGTGTCCTCGCTGCGCTGCCGATCGACGTCGCGGTGGAGGAGCATTCGTTCGGAGGCCATGCCATTCGCGAGCACGGCGATCCGTTGCCCGAGGAGACGCTCGCCGCCTGTCGGGCTGCGGACGCCGTCCTCATGGGTGCGGTCGGCCTTCCCGAGTTCGACGGCGCGCCCGTGCGGCCCGAACAAGGCTTGATCCGCCTGCGCGGCGAGCTCGACGTGTACGCGAATCTTCGCCCCGCCCGGGCCGACGGCATCGACCTGCTCATCGTCCGCGAGCTCGTCGGCGGACTCTACTTCGGAGCGAGCGGCCGGCGCGCGGACGGTTCCGCGTTCGACACCTGTGAATACTCGCCCGCACAGATCGAACGGATCGCCCGACGCGCGTTCGAGCTCGCACGCGACCGCCGCTCGTTCGTGACCTCGGTCGACAAGGCGAACGTGCTCGAGACCTCACGGCTCTGGCGCGAGGTCGTCTCCGGTCTCGCGGATGAATACCCCGACGTGCGGCTCGAGCACATGCTCGTCGACAACGCCGGCCTTCAGCTCGTGCTCGATCCGTCGCAATTCGACGTGATCCTGACGGAGAACACGTTCGGCGACATTCTTTCGGACGTCGCGGCCGGAAGCTGCGGCGGTCTCGGAGTTGCGGCGTCCGCCAGCCTCGGAGATCGGCCGCCCGGGATCTTCGAGCCCGTTCACGGAACCGCGCCCGACATCGCGGGCCAGGGGATTGCGAACCCGGCCGCGGCCTTCCGCTCGGTTGCGCTACTGCTGCGACACGCCGCCGGAGAACAGGACCTGGCCGACGAGCTCGAGCAAGCCGTCGACGCAACCCTGCTCTCGAACCCCACGCGCGACCTCGGCGGCAGCGCGACCACCATTGAGTCCACCGACAGCGTCCTTGACCGCCTTGCGGCCAAGACGCCGGACGCACGTTGACGAAGGTCGCCTATCCCGGCGGTGCAGCGGCTCACAGTGCAGCCGCCGCCGAGCGACTCTTTCCCGGCGACAGGGAGCTCGTCTCGCTCGAGACGTTCGCAGACGTCGTCGAGGCCACAGCTGCGGGCGGCGTCGCCTACGGCGTGCTGCCGATCGAGAACTCCCTGGCCGGTCCCGTCGCGGAGACGCACGACCTCCTCTACGACGCTCGGCTCTCGATCGTCGCCGAGACGTCCCTGGCGATTCGCCACCACCTCGTCGCGCGCGGGCCCGTCGCGGAGAGCGAGATCCGTGTTATTCGCTCCCACCCCGTCGCACTCGAGCAATGCCGGAAGCTCCTCGGGCGGCTTAATGGAGTTCGAGCGATCGCCGCGTCCACGACCGCCGATGCCGCCGCACAGGTCGCCGGGTCGAGCTCGCCCGGGGAAGCCGCGATCGCGAGCGAGCGGGCCGCCTCGATCTACGGTTTGCAGGTGATCGCACACGATGTCGGCGACCATCCCGAAGCGTTCACGCGCTTCGTCTCGGTCGCAACGCATACGCGAATCGATCACGAAGGCGAAGCCTGGCGAACCGCCTTCTCGTTCGTCACCGACCATAGGTCCGGCGCGCTGCACGGCGCAATCGAGCCCTTCGCCCGTCACGGGCTCGACCTCGTGCAGCTCGTGTCGCGGCCGATTCCGCATTCGCCCTTCAAGTACCGCTTCGACTCGGTGCTCGCGGGGCACCCACTCGAGCCGATGACACGCGCCGCGTTCGCCGAGGTCCGCGCGCGGGTGCGAGACCTACGCGTGCTCGGCTCGTACCCGGCCGGTTAAGCCGGGAGCAACGTCGTGTCGACGGGCGCGGCGTGCGAGCGCTCGAAGGAGGTGATCGTCTCCTCGCGTTTCAGGGTCAGCGCGATGTCGTCGAGCCCCTGCAACAGCGACTCACGTGCGAATGGCTCGAACTCGAACGGCACGACAAGATCCCCCGGCCCTGTCACCTGCTGCGTCTCGAGGTCGACGGTCAGCGACGCGCCACCGGCAACGGTCTGCATCAGCAGCTCGACCGCTTCGGCCGGCAGCACGATCGGCACGAGCCCGATCTTCAATGCATTCGTCCGGAAGATGTCGCCGAAGGATGGCGCAATCACGACCTCGAAACCGTAATCCTGCAACGCCCAGGCGGCGTGCTCGCGCGAGGAGCCGGAGCCGAAGTTCCGTCCGGCGAGGAGGATCCCGGCGTCCGCGTACTCCGGCCGGCGCAGCTCGAAGTCCGGCTGTTTCATCCAGTCGAAGAAGAGAAACTCGCCGTACCCGGTTCGCTCGATGCGCTTCAGAAACTGCTTCGGGATGATCTGGTCGGTGTCGACGTCGGCCCGGTTGAGCACCGCGGCACGAGCGGTGACGCGTCGGAACGGCTTCATGCCGCGTTGCCGACGGCGTGCGGGTCGACGAAGTGCCCCGCGAGAGCAGCAGCGGCGGCGAGGGCCGGGCTCACGAGATGCGTGCGTCCGCCTGCACCCTGGCGTCCTTCGAAGTTGCGGTTCGACGTCGAGGCGCAACGCTCGCCGGGCTGAAGGATGTCCGGGTTCATGCCGAGGCACATGGAACACCCGGCGCGTCGCCACTCGAAGCCGGCGGCCGTGAAGATCCTGTCGAGCCCTTCCTCCTCTGCCTGTCGCTTGACACCCGCCGAGCCCGGAACGACGAGCGCGCGCACGGATGGGTGCACGTGCTTGCCGGAGACCACCGCGGCAGCGGTACGCAGATCTTCGATACGCGCGTTGGTGCAGGAGCCGATGAACACGCGGTCGATTGCGATGTCCTCGATCTTCGTACGCGGCGCGAGGCCCATGTAGGTGAGTGCACGCTCGACTGCTTCGCGCTCCGCGGGATCGTCGTAGTCGGACGGGTCCGGCACTTCGCCGTGCACCGCCACGACCATCTCAGGATTCGTTCCCCAGGTCACCTGAGGCTCGAGCCTGGAGACGTCGACCGAGAGCTCGCGGTCGAAGGTCGCGTTCGAGTCGCCGACGAGTGAACGCCACTCATCGAGAGCACGCTCCCAGCCGGCGCCTACGGGCGCGCCGGGACGTCCCTCGATGTAACCGTACGTGGTGTCGTCGGGCGCGATCATCCCGGCGCGAGCGCCCCACTCGATCGACATGTTGCACACCGTCATGCGGCTCTCCATCGACAGGCTCCGGATCGCAGGGCCGTCGTACTCGACGACGTAGCCGACGCCGCCCGAGATCCCGGCCTGGCCGATCGCGGCCAGAATCATGTCCTTCGCAGCGACGCCGGGCGGCAGCTCGCCGTGGAAGTTGACGCGCATCGTCTTCGGCTTTCGCTGCGGGAGCGTCTGCGTCGCGAGCACGTGCTCCACCTCGGACGTGCCGATGCCGAACGCGAGCGCCCCGAAGGCACCGTGCGTCGAGGTGTGGCTGTCACCGCAGACGATCGTCATCCCCGGCTGCGAGATCCCGAGCTCCGGACCGATGACGTGGACGATCCCCTCGCGTCCGCTCCCCGTTGCATACAGCGGCACGCCGAATTCCTCGCAGTTGTGACGGAGCGCGTCCAGCTGGCGGCGCGCGAGCGGATCCGTGATCGGTCCGTCCTCCGTGGGGACGTTGTGATCCATCGTCGCGACCGAGAGATCGGGCCGGCGAACCCGGCGCCCGGCCATCCGCAGGCCCTCGAACGCCTGGGGCGAGGTTACCTCGTGAATCAGGTGCAGGTCGACGTAGAGCAGCGCCGGCTCGTCGGTGGGCTCGACGACGACGTGGCTGGTCCAGATCCGGTCGAACAGCGTTTGCGGTGCCATCAGGTTTTCTTAGCCGACGGGCTGTGAGAAGTAAAGCTGGGAGTCGTCCACGGTACCGCAGAGCTGCTCGCGCAGGCCGACGACCTCGCCGACCACGACGAGAGCAGGCCCGGGCAAACCCGCAGCAGCGTTCGCGATGCCGCTCACATCGGCGACCACCACCTCCTGGTCGTGGCGCGTTCCGCGCCCGATTACCGCGGCCGGAGTGGACGGATCGAGCCCGAGGGCGAGCAGCCGCTGGCACAGCGAGTCGAGCTCGTTCAGCGCCATGAAGAGCACGAGCGTCTCGGCGCCGTGCACCGGGCCGAGCTCGACCTCGCCGTCCGCCGAACGTCCACTGACGACGCGCACCTGCGCCGACAATCCGCGGTGAGTGAGCGGGATGCCTGCGGCAGCTGGGACTGCGGC
Organism: Actinomycetota bacterium; assembly: GCA_005883355.1. Taxonomy (GTDB): domain Bacteria; phylum Actinomycetota; class Thermoleophilia; order Gaiellales; family Gaiellaceae; genus 3-1-20CM-4-69-9. Next base: position 26,728 of record VAXG01000097.1, read on the forward strand.
CAGGGCCGAGACGCCCGGCACCACTTCGAACGGCACGTTTGCCTCCGCCAGTGCGAGCGCTTCCTCACCGCCCCGTCC
>VAXG01000098.1 GCA_005883355.1 Actinomycetota bacterium
CCCACCGCCGAACCCGAACCCGACGGCGACGATCGTCATCCCGACCATCCAGAGCGCCGCGAACGTCTCGACGCCTGAAGCCGAGCCGAAGCCGAGGACGAGGGCGGGCACGCAAAGGCCGACGAGGATGTTCGCGTTGTTCGAGTTGAGCGCCTCGCTCACGCAGGCAGCACCGCGACCGTGACGAGCAAGCCGCACCGCCGCAATGAGGTTCGGGATGCTCGTCAACGCTGCGAGAACCAGTGCTCCCAGAACCAGGTCCGAGACGTCGAACCGATCGCCGAGCGACTGTGCGGCTGCCACCATCCCGTAGGCGCCGCCGACGACGGCAGCCAGAGCGGGAACGACGGCGAGTGCATCCTGGGTCGTCGCCGGAGCGCTGAACTCGTCGCGGCGTGCATCCCGCTGCTCCTCCGCAACGGCTTCGCGTAGCGCCACGGGCAGGCGCGAACGGGCACGCTCGTGCAGCGCCGACACGACGACGTACGGCGCGAGCACAACCAGCGCCAGGATGAGACCGGCACTCCCCGGAACGACGTCGATGGCGACGAGCGCTCCGATGATCGCGACGACGACCGCCACGCCTCCGTTGAGCAACAGGCCGTGGCGATGGATGCGCACAGGACCGGCAATCAGCGCCGACACCCCGAGCAGAGCGGCAAGGTTGAAGACGTTCGAGCCCACGACGACGCCGACACCGGTGTCCTGGTGTCCGGCGACGACCGCCGCGACCGCCGAGGCGATCTCCGGCGCGTCGGCGCCAAGCGCCGTCACCATCCCGAGCAACGCCTCCGAGAAGCCGAGCCGTTCGCCGATGCGGTCGAGCTCCCGAGCGAGCACGACGCTCGCCGCCACGGTGACCGCGAACGCAGCCGCGAGGAGAAGGAGCGCTACAGGAGCAGACATTGGCGCCGGACCCTAGCCGCCTTCGTCGGCACGAGAACGGGCCACAGGCCAAGCCTGCGGCCGATGCCGTAGGTCCGCTCTGTCACACTCGGGCACGTGCCTGCAACCGTCATCGTCGGGGCGCAGTGGGGAGACGAAGGCAAGGGAAAGATCGTCGACCTGCTTGCGCTCGACTCCGACCTCGTGTGCCGCTACCAGGGCGGCCCGAACGCGGGACACACGATCGTCGTCGACGGCGAGACCTTCAAGATCCGTCAGATTCCGAGCGGCGTCCTGCGCGGAAAGATCTGCGTCATCGGCGCCGGTTGTGTCGTCGATCCGGAGGTGTTTCTGGCGGAGGTCGACGACCTCGAGTCACGCGACGTCACCACCGGAGTCGTGCACCTCTCGGGCGAGGCACACCTGATCATGCCGTGGCACGTCGCGATCGACCAGGCGAGCGAGCGGCGTCTCGGCAAGCTGCAGATCGGCACAACAAAGCGCGGTATCGGTCCCTGCTATGCCGACAAGGCGGCAAGGCTCGGTATCCGCGTCCAGGACCTCCTCGAGCCGAAGATCCTTCGGCAGAAGATCGAGGTCGCGCTCGCAGAGAAGAACGTCTGGCTCGAGCGCGTCTACGGTGTTCCGCCGCTCGACCTGGAGGAGATCGCGGGGCAGCTCGAGGCGTTCGCGCAGCGAATTCGGCCGTATGTGTCGGACACGTCGCTCCTCGTGGACCAGGCGTTGCGCGAAGGGCGCGAGGTCCTGCTCGAGGGCGCACAGGGGACACTGCTCGACCTCGACCACGGCACGTATCCATTCGTCACGTCTTCGAATACGGTCGCGGCAAACGCGGCGACAGGCATCGGCATCGGCCCGAACAGGATCGACCGCGTGATCGGTGTCGCGAAGGCTTACGTGACCCGGGTCGGGGAAGGGCCATTCCCGACGGAGATCGAAGGCGCCGATCAGGAGCGTGTGCGTGAGCTCGGTGGCGAGTTCGGCACGGTCACCGGCCGCGAACGCCGCTGCGGCTGGCTCGATCTCGTCGCGCTCCGCTACGCGGTGCGCTTGAACGGGATCACCTCGCTCGCCCTGACGAAGCTCGACGTTCTCTCGCACTTCGCCGAGCTGCCGGTCTGCGTCGCCTACCAGCTACGGAACGGCACCGAGACGCTCGAGTTCCCCGCCCACCAGAGCGACTTCCATCATTGCCGACCGGTCTACGAGACGCTGCCCGGATGGCAGGAGCCGCTGGCCGGCGAGCTCCCGCCGGCGGCGCGCGCCTATGTTGCGTTCGTCGAGCAGGCGCTCGGTGTCGAGATCGCCCTCGTCGGCACGGGTGCGGAACGCGAGAGCGTCGTCGCGCTGCGCTAGTCAGGCTGGTCCCTAGTCAGTTGCTCACAGCCTGAGCTCGTACAGCAGCCGCTCCTGTCCCTGTCGCGGCGGCCCACCACCCGGCACCTGCACGAAGCCCGCGGATTCGTAGAGACGGCGGGCCGCGACCATCCGTTCCGCCGTGTCGAGTGTGACAGCTCGGGCGTCGTTCGTCCGAGCCCAGTCGAGAGCTGTCGCGAGCAACCGCTTGCCGACACCACGACTGCGAAGCGCCGACCGGAGGTACATGCGCTTGAGCTGGTAGACGTCACCGCCCAGGTCGCGTAGGGCAACCGAGCCTGCGACCTCACCCCCGGCAATCGCAATCCAAAGTGCGGCGTACGCCGCGACTGGATCGTCGAGATCCTGGTCGAGCACCGGATCCGGCTCGAAGCCGAACTCTCGCAGGGTATCCACGACAAGCGCGGCGAATCCCCCTGCGCGCTGCGGCTCGAACGGCACGATGTCGACCGCGAACCGCTCGAGATCTGGAGGCTCGTCGACGTTCACGAGCGTTCCCGTATCGGCGTGAGGAGTGCGGGCTCGTCCCGCGTCATCGCTCTGCCAGCCTAGCCCTCATCGCCCACGCCACGCCCCCACCCGGGTGGGGTGAACCGCCCACCGCCTTCGCGATCGACGCTACCCGTGAAAGGCGCACGCGACCGTGTCCATTCAATGCCGCTTTGCCACGGAACGCGGGAGCTAAGGGGCGGCGCGGTCTTCGATCAGGAACTCGTAGAGCTCGCGGTAGTTCTCGATCGCGGTCTCGATGTCCTCGGGGTCGATCTCTCGGTCCCGCTCGACAGCCCTGGTGATCTCGCGGGCGGCGAGGAAGTCGGCGACGACGTCACGATCATCGCCCTCGCTCACGACCGGGTCGGCGATCTCGTAACCGCGAGCCTCGAGCATCTGCGCGATCAGGCCGTCGAGCTCCGAAAGCGCTTCGCTCGGTGACGTCTGCACGTCCTCGTCGAACTGCTGCCACCAGCTTTCCCAGAGGTGCTTGTCGAGCCCAGGCTCAAGCATTCGCCTCCTACCTTCGCGATTGGGCGCGCTTTCAAACCCGTCGAGCACGCTCGCTAGAGTCCTCGTGTGAAGGTGCTCCTGGTCGGGTCGGGCGGACGCGAGCACGCGCTCGCCTGGAAGCTCACCCAGGCACCAAACCTCGAGGAGCTCCACGCCGCCCCCGGCAACCCGGGCATCGCTGCGCTCGGCCGCTGCCATCCCGTGCGGGCCGAGGACGGCGAGGGCCTCCTCACGCTGGCAAGGTCGCTCGAGGCAGACCTGGTGGTGGTCGGCCCGGAGGCCCCGCTCGTCGCGGGCGTTGCGGACGAGCTACGTCACGTCGGAGTGCCCGTCTTCGGTCCGAGCTCCGGGGCAGCGCGAATCGAGGGCTCGAAGACCTTTGCGAAGGACGTCATGGATGCCGCGGGTGTGCCGACCGCGGAGTCGCTGTCGATCGCACGCCCGCCGTGCGTGATCAAGGCCGATGGCCTGGCGGCGGGAAAGGGCGTGTTCGTCTGCCACGACCAGGCGCAACTGGACGTCGCCTTGCACGCTGCCTCGTCGTTCGGCGACTCGATCGTGATCGAGGAGTTGCTCGAGGGCGAGGAAATCTCGGTCTTCGCTCTGTGCGACGGCGCGCGCGCACTTGCTCTGCCGGCCGTGCAGGACTTCAAGCGAGCCGAAGACGGAGACACCGGTCCCAATACCGGTGGGATGGGCTCGTACTCGCCGGTGGCCGGCTTCGGCCCGGCCGAGGTCGAGGAGATCCTGGAAACGGTTCATCGCCCCGTGCTCGAGGAGCTTGCCGCCCGCGGCGTCCCCTTCGTCGGCGTCCTCTTCGCAGGGTTGATGCTCACCGACGACGGCCCACGCGTGCTGGAGTTCAACTGCCGGTTCGGAGATCCGGAGACGCAGTCGCTCCTTCCGCGTGTCGACGGCGATCTTCTCGGCGCGCTCGCGCGCGCAGCAGCGGGCGACCTGTCCTCGGTCGATCTCGACGTTTCCGACGCCGCGACGGTCACGGTCGTCCTCGCCGCAGTCGACTATCCGACGGCCAACGACGTGGGCTCGCCGATCGATGGCCTCGAAGACGCCGCGGAGGCAGGCGCGCTCGTCTTCCACGCCGGGACCGCGCTCAAGGGAGACCGCCTGGTGACGAACGGGGGCAGGATCCTCGGCGTCACGTCGACCGGGGCCACAGTCGCGGAGGCACGCGAGCGGGCGTACGCGGCCTGCAAGTACATCTCCTTCCCGGGCATGCGGTACCGGAGCGACATCGCAGCGATGGTCCATGTCTAACCCGCTCGTCGGGATCGTCGTCGGCTCCGAGTCCGACCGGCCACGCATGCAGGCGGCAATGGACGAGCTCGAGGCGCGAGGCATCGCGCACGAATTCGAGGTTCGCTCCGCACACCGGCAACCGGACGCGGTCGCGGAGTATGGACGCACCGCCCGCGAGCGCGGCCTGCGCGTTCTCATCGCGGGCGCCGGCCTCGCGGCGGCACTGCCGGGCGTGCTCGCCGCGCACACGGATCTGCCCGTGATCGGCGTACCGCTTCGGTCCTCGCTCAGTGTGCTCGACGGGCTCGACGCGCTGCTCTCGATCGCCCAGATGCCGCCAGGGGTACCCGTGGCCTGCGTCGGAGTCGACAACGCGAAGAACGCGGCCGTGCTCGCCGCCCGGATTCTCGGACCGATCGGCTCTCTAGAATCGGCACAGTGATTCGGCGCTACTCCCGCCCTGCGATGACCGGGATCTGGTCGGAGGAGAGCAAGTTCGCGCGGTGGCTGGAGGTCGAGGTCGCTGCGCTCGATGGCTGGGCGGAGGTGGGCGCAATCCCCGGCGAAGACGTCGCGAAGATTCGCGCGCACGCGACTTCGCCGACACCTGAGCGTGTCGCCGAGATCGAAAGCGTCATCGACCACGACACCGCTGCGTTCGTGGATGCCGTCGCAGAGCAGTTGGGGCCCGAGGGACGCTGGTTCCACTATGGGCTCACCTCGTCCGACGTCGTCGACACGGCGCTTTCGCTGCAGATTCAGGATGCCGGCCGCCTGATCCTCGCAGGCGTCGACAAGGCATTCGCCGCGGTCGTCGCACGGGCGGAGGAGCACCGTCACACCATCTGCATCGGTCGCTCGCACGGCGTCCACGCAGAACCCACGACGTTCGGCTGGAAGCTCGCCGGTTGGGCGTTCGAACTCGACCGCACGCGGGAACGCGTTGCGCAGGCGCTCGAGACGAATCGCGTGGGACAGCTGTCGGGAACGGTGGGGACGTACGCGCAGGTCGATCCCGAAGTCGAGCGTGTCGCCTGCGAACGGCTGGGACTCGAGCCGGATCCGGGCTCGACGCAGGTGATCGCCCGCGATCGCCATGCCGAGCTACTGTCGGCGCTCGCGCTCGCCGCCACGTCGCTCGAGCGTTTCGCGATCGACATACGGCATCTCGCTCGGACCGAGGTGCGCGAGGTCGAGGAGCCGTTCGGCAAGGGGATGAAGGGCTCGTCCGCGATGCCCCACAAACGGAACCCGAAGGTCGCCGAGCGCATCTGCGGCCTCGCACGCGTCGTGCGCGCAAACTCGCTCGTCGGTCTCGAGAACGTGCCGCTCTGGCACGAGCGCGACATCTCGCAGTCATCCGCAGAGCGCATCGTCATTCCCGACTCGTTCCTCGCACTCGATTACATGCTCGACCGCTTTGCCTGGATCGTCGCAGGGCTCGTCGTCTATCCCGAGCGAATGCGGCGGAACCTCGAATCGAGCCACGGGCTCGTCTTCAGTCATCGCCTCCTGCTGGCGCTCGTCGATGCGGGCCTTGCGCGCGACGACGCCTACCGGCTCGTACAACGCCATGCGATGCGCGCCTGGGAGGAGGAGACGGATTTCGCCGAGCTCGTCAAGAGCGATCCGGAGATAGCCGGCCGGCTCGATCTCGATGCGGTCTTCGACCTCGAGGCCACCGTCCGGCACGTCGACACCGTCTTCGACCGTCTGCACGCCCTCGTACACAAGGAGGTACCAGTCCATGCCTGAGGCCGCGCTCCACGTAGGCAGCGGGAAGGTCCGCGAGCTCTACGCCCTGGACGAAGAGCGTCTGCTGCTCGTCGCAAGCGACCGCATCTCGACGTTCGACGTAGTGCTGCCGACGGACATCCCGGACAAGGGGCGCGTCCTGACGGGGTTGTCGGGCTTCTGGTTCGCGCGCACACGCGAGATCTGCCCCAACCACCTGCTGAACCTCCGCTCGGATGGACGCTCCACCGAGTGCCGACGGCTCCAGATGCTGCCGATCGAGTGTGTGGTGCGCGGCTACCTCGCAGGATCCGGATGGAAGGACTACACGGCCACGGGCGCGGTCTGCGGGCACGCCCTTCCCGTCGGGCTGACTGAGTCGGCCGAGCTATCCGAACCGATCTTCACCCCGGCAACGAAGGCCGCGAGCGGCCATGACGAGAACATCGACCGCGATCAGGCGGCCGAGCTGGTCGGAGCCGACAGGCTGGCGGAGGTCGAGCGCGTCTCGATCGCGCTCTACCGGCACGCGGCCGAGCGGGCCCGTCGCCGCGGAATCCTCATCGCCGACACGAAGTTCGAGTTCGGCCTCGACGAGGAGAGGCGCCTCGTCCTCGGCGACGAGGCCCTGACGCCGGATTCATCGCGCTTCTGGCCCGCCGACGACTACGCCGCAGCTCGCTCGCAGCCGTCGTTCGACAAGCAGTTCGTCCGTGATTACTGCGAGACGCTCGGGTGGGGCAAGACACCGCCCGGCCCGGAGCTTCCCGACGACGTCGTCGCAGGAACCCGGGCCCGCTACGTCGAGGCGTTCGAGCGGCTGACGGGAATCGCCTTCGACGACTACCTCGCCGACCCCGAGGTGGTCTTGCGATGAAGGCCACCGTCCTCGTTCGCCCCAAGCACGGCATCCTCGATCCGCAGGGGCAGGCCGTCGAGACGTCGTTACGCCAGCTCGGGTTCGCGGTCGGGGAGGCGCGGGTCGGCCGGGTGGTCGATCTCGAGGTCGAATCGAACGATCCGGCGGGCGCGCGGGCGGAGGTCGAGCGCATGTGCGAGCAACTCCTCGCGAACCCGCTGATCGAGAGCTACGAGATCGAGCTCGCGGAGACTCCGGGTGACTAGTCCTCAGCCGCGTATCGGCGTGCTGCGCTTCCCGGGGACCTGCGACGACCGCGACGCGCTCTGGGCGCTCGCTGCGCTGGATGCGGAGGCCATCTTCGTCTGGCACACGGAGACCCGGCTACCCGACCTCGATGCGGTCGTCCTTCCGGGCGGGTTCTCGTACGGTGACTATCTTCGCTGCGGCGCGATCGCACGATTCGCGCCCGCGCTCGAGGCGGTCGCCGCTTTCGCGGCAGAAGGTGGGCTCGTGCTCGGGATCTGCAACGGATTCCAGATCCTGTGCGAGGCCGGCCTGCTTCCGGGCGTTCTCCGCCGGAACGAATCGCTCTCCTTCGTGTGCCGCGACGTCCCACTCGTCGTCGAGCGGACGGACACACCGTTTACGTCTCGCTGCGACGAAGGCGAACGGCTCACGATTCCGGTGAAGCACGGCGAGGGCTGCTGGTTCGCCGACGACGCTCTTTACGACGAGCTGGAGGCGAACCGCCAGATCGTGCTTCGCTACGCGGAGCCGGTCAACGGTTCTCGAAATGACGTTGCGGGCGTCGTCAACGAACGTGGGAATGTGATGGGCCTGATGCCGCACCCCGAGCATGCGGTCGACCCGCTGCTCGGCTCGGCGGACGGTGCCCTCATTCTCTCCTCGCTCGTCGAGGCCGCACGCGACCGCGCTCTGGCAGCCGTCTAGCCACCACCTCCGTACCCAAATGCCTCGGCGAGCTGTGGGTGTTCGGCGAGGGCCGTGCGCAGCCGCTCGAGGTCACGCAGCCGCAAGGTGACGGGCCCGCGCCGAACGGTCCCGCCCGTCGTGTAAGCGAAGCGCACGTACTGCTCGCCCTTCTCCGTCTCGAGCAGCTGGACGAGCGAGGCGAACCGCTTCTCGCCCGCACGCTGTGGAAGGGTCAGCTGCTCGATGGTGTGCGCAGGCCCCCATGGCGTGGCGGTCGTCTTCTTGGGTTTCGTTGTTCTTGTCGCCACGACAGGCAACGTAGCCGGCAACTCGTCGCGTGTGTCTCACGAGAGCGTGCCGAAGGTGTGTCGAAGTCTCGGGCGCAAATCCGGAGGACATGAGACACAATGGCCGGCGGTTCGATGTACGCGACTCCCAGTGCGCCGGCCCCGCGAGTGCAATCGGTGGTCTTAGGCCGCTCTGTGCAAGGGCGCCCGATCCGAGCGTTCGAGGTCGGAGATCCAGCGAGTCCACGCAGGGTCCTCGTCGTCGGCTGCATCCACGGCAACGAGCCCGCAGGAATTGCGATCGCCGACGCGCTCGCCCAGGGCCCCGCGGCGCTCGGCGTCGTCCTCTGGATCGTCCCCGACCTCAATCCGGACGGAGTCGCCGCGGACACGCGGCAGAACGCCGACCGCGTTGACCTAAACCGCAACTTTCCGTGGCAGTGGCAGCCACTCGGGCCGCCCGGCACGACGTTCTATTCGGGCGCGCGTCCCCTCTCCGAACCCGAGAGCCGGATCGCCGAGCGCCTCGTTCTGCGCGTGCGCCCGCAGATCTCGATCTGGTTCCATCAACATCTCGACGTCATCGACGAGTCCGGCGGTGACGTGCGCATCGAGCGTCGCTTCGCCTCGCTCGTCCGGCTCCCGCTGCGGCGCCTCACCCGTTATCCCGGCTCTGCGACGGGCTGGGAGAATCACGCGCTCCCAGGTACGACCTCGTTCGTCGTCGAACTTCCGGCCGGGCACGCGCCGCCAAGACGCGTCGGGATCTTTACGCGGGCGATCCGCTTGTTGGTCGCGGCGCGCTGATCTGCCGCTAGGCGCCGCTGCGATCGATCAGGTCGATCCGGTACCCGTCGAACTTGAAGAAGAGTTGATGTCGCGCGGCTTCGGGAACTTGTGGCGCCGAACGGCAGACGCAATCGGAGACTGGACGCGGGTGACAAGGATGGCTGGTAGCGGTTCTTCTCCGAGAACGCACCATCGTGACCGAGCTGCACTCCCCGCAGAGCGGAAACGGGGCCGCGCGGACCATTTACATCGAGAAGGCGTACCGTTTGGAACTGCGATGCGCAACCCAGCTCGGCTGCTGCCCCCTTTCTGGCAGCACAACAGAGCAGGTCGCTGTCGCGTTTTGGCGGAAAGGCGACAGATGGGCGCTCATCCCATCGCGGCCGACATCTCGGGGGTTGACATCGCCGAGGGCCGCGAGCTAGCTTCGCCCCACGCACTGACGGCCTCGGCACTCGCCGGGGCCGTCGTCTTTCTAGAGGAGGTCTACACCTACCGGCATCAGCTGCGTTTTGTGCTGCGATTCGGCGTGCGCGGACAGTTCACCGAGTTCATCTACAAACTCAATGACGAGGAGACGGCCCGTGGATGGGCTCGGCAGCGTGTGTGGCAAGCAATCAACGGCCTCGTCAATGAGAAGGTCGTGATTCGCTGTTTCTGCGTTTCTGCGTTTGGAGAGCTTCGGCGTCTCGTTTTGCGCGGCGAGACGGTGAGGATCGGATTCCGGTAGCCAGAGCGCTCCTTTCAAGCCGACCGAGAGGTTAGCGTGCTCTTGTCGCGGTATTGGTCCCGAGGGACATTCTCGAACAGTCGCACCGGGACGTGCTGTCTCGCCGGTCGAGCGAATGGCTCCCACATCTCGGGTTTGTCGCAACAAACCTCCGCGTGTACGGTCCGGGGGGAGTGGTGAGCGACCGCGACTGGAAGGCCTCCTTCGAGAAGACGTACACGGGCCCGCCATCGGCGGTAGCCGAACGGATCTGGCGAAAGGTTTTCGGCGACGCGTACCCGGCGGGGTTGGATCCGAACAGCCTTGTGAGCGTGGACGAGCTGAGACGGATCGCGAGCGAACTGCAGTTGGAAGATGGTGACACGTTTGCCGACATTGGCTGCGGCCGCGGTGGTGCGGGATTGTGGGTCGCCGCCAACACCGGCGCGAGCGTCGTCGGGGTCGACATTGCGCCCGCCGCACTCAACGCGGCCCGCACGCGTGCCGCGGCGATGGGCATCGAGGATCGCGCGGAGTTCCGTGAGGGCTCGTTCGAAGGCACCGACTCGATTCCGGAACGTTCGACGGCATCATGAGCGTGGATGCACTCTTGTTCGCGCTGGACAAGCGTGGCGCGCTTGCAGAGCTGCGACGCGTGCTGCGACCCGAGGGTCGACTTGTCTTCACCTCCTGGGACTATCACCGTCAGCCGCAGGGACGTCCTCCGCAGGTCGACGATCACCGTCCCCATCTCCAGACTGCCCGCTTCGATGTGCTCGCCTACGAGGAGACTGAGGACTGGCATCGCCGCATGTTCGAGACAACAGACGCACTGCTCGATCACGTCGAGGAGCTCGCCGTAGAGGCCGCTGCCGACGTCGAGGAGATGCGTACCCGCCTGAAGGAGATGCGCGCCACCCTCGACGCGATCAGCAGACGGGTGCTCGTTGTGGCTTCCGCGCGCTGAGCTTGCGGTGTCGCTTGAGTCGCCATTGCTCAAGGGGCATTCCCGAACACTCGCGCAGGCCGATCTTCGACGCCGGATCCCAGCGCCTGCCGTGGAATGCTTCGGTGTTAGGCCATATCGTCACCGTCGATGGAGTACGAGGGTTTGCAGGGCGCGAGTCTCGGCGAGAGAGCGAACCGGCTTACAGCTGCGGCATTCGACGAGGTTCATGCGGCGACGGCGAAGAGCACTCTTCTGCGCGAGTTCGCTGCTCTCGCCTATGGCGACGAGTATCCGGCGGAGGTTGCTCCGACCGGGATGACGACGTGGTGGATTCTCGGTCGGTGCGTCGCCGGCTTGCGCGTCGGGCCGGGAGAGCGGCTTGTCGACCTGGCGTGTGGTAGCGGCGGTCCGGGGCTCTGGCTTGCGCGCGCATCGGGAGCGGATCTCGTCGGTGTTGATTGGTCACCGGTCGCCGTCGAAGCCGCACGTCGCAGGGCTGCCGACTTTCTTCCTGAGGGGCGTGCCCGGTTCGTGGTCGGTGAACTGGCGGATTCGGGACTCCCCAGCGGTCAGGCCGCCGCCGTGGTCTGCCTCGATGCCGTGGCCTTCGCGCCCGATCGCGTTGCGGCGCTTCGCGAGGTGCGTCGGCTCCTCCGACCAGACGGACGGTACGTCTTTTCGGCAACGGAGGTCGCCTCGCCGCCCGATCGCTCATGGGTGACGGACTGGCAGCCTCTCCTCGCAGCAGCCGAACTGCAAATTGAAAGCAAAGACGAAGTCCCGCACTACGCCGAACGCCTGCAGCGGATGTATGACCTCTGGCTTGAGAACCTAGGGCCACTCGAGGCCGAGGACGGTGTCGAGACCGCGGCCAAGCTCGAGCAAGAGGCGCGCGCCGTTGGCCCAACGCTGCCGCAGCGACGCCAGTTCCTCATCGTCGCGCAGCCCTGACTCCCACCGACGGTCGGGGAACATTCCTGAACTCGCTCAGGCGAGTCGAGCTCCGCCGCCAGACGCGGCCTTTCGCAGCGAGTTGGCACCGCGTTATCGTCGCCGGATCCGTGTTTCGGGCATGCGTCGAATGAAGGCGGGCATGTACGCAGTGATCGGCCGGGTCAAGATCAAGCCGGGGCACGAGCACGAGACGCTCGCGATGATCGAGAAGAGCGGCGTCGCGATGGTCAGTGGCTTCCCGGGTTCGCGTGGCGGTTATTGGGCGCACGCAGTTGATGGTGAAGACCTCATCCAGCACTCGTTCTGGCTGTTCGATGGCGAAGAGGGTGCTCGCGCTGCAGAGGCGACATCTGCGCGCGATGCCGGATGCGCCTGCCACGTTGATCAGTGTCGAGGTATGTGAGGTCGTCGGGTTAGGCGTAGCGCATCGGCAGCCACCAAAGCGAGCCAGCCGCGCCGAATCGGGTGCAGTCGGTCGCCTGTGGCGCCAACCCGCACGCGCTGTCAACGCGCACTTCCCCTATCCCGCTGCCGGACTACCTCGGGCGGCGGGGCCCTGCCGCGAAGACTGAATTCCAGGAGGCGCTAGCGAATGGCGAACGCGAGCGTCGTCGGGCGGAGTGCGAATCGGTATCGGCTTCGGCATCGGCGGTCGCTGGTCTAGTGCGCGGTGTGGCCGGTGCGTGTTGTGGTGGGCGACGTATTCGCGCAGCACGCCGTGCCGCTCCTGAGCAGACGTGATTGAAGCCGAGCAGGCGTCGGGTTCGGCGGCGCAGCACGCGGTGGGTCGCCGGCTCGATCCCCGCAAATCCCTAACATCAGGGCGCTAACCGAGTCTGTGCACCGTCCGCTAGCGTGTACGTGTGGGTGGAGCCGCTCGCCGTGGTTCGGTGCGGGCGAGCGACCGTTGCTCGTCTACTTCACTGTGACCGTGAAGCAGTCACCCTGGAGAACGGTGTTACCTGCGAGGTCGACGACGCGCCAGACCGTGTCGAAGCTCACGCCGTCGACGAACGGGGCGCCGAGGCTGAGCTCGAAATGCAGCGCGCCGGCACCGCCGTCCGACGTGGTCAGGGTCGGGTTCCCTGGCAGTGACCGCGCGGTCGTGCCCGTGCAGACGCCGTCGGGGTTGAAGTCGAACCAGCGCAGAAACCTGTAGCCCGTGTCAGGCGCGAGGCCGTGCACGTTCACGGTTCCCTCAACGTTGAAGGTGCCGGGCCCGGCGACGTCGTGCGCGGTCGGCGAGACCTCGACCATTCCGCCGCTGTTCCCGCCGCCGATCGGCGTGAGCTGGCTGAGCGTCCCCGGCTCGGCCTGGGCGGCCGCGGCGACTGCGCCGCTCGCCGCGACCAGCGCAGCGAGAAGCTTGGTCGAACGCATGATTTGGCGCTTTCGCATCATGTTGTCTCCTTTCGAACTTCCGTGGTACGTCCCCGGCGAGGGACGTCTGTTTGGCGCGACCAAAGCCGGTAAGACGGTCGCGGCGCTTGGCCGGGCCAGGCGGCTGTCGCGGGCGCTGTCCGGTTTGCAGGTAGCGGCGGTGCACGGATTTCTGCGGCCGCGCTGAGAGCGAGAGCAGCCGGCCCAGGCCGCGGCCGTCAGGCTGCGCACGAGCAGGACGATCTTGTTCATCGCTGTCGCCTTCCTTTGGTCGCGGTAGGCGTGGCACGTGTCCGCAGCAGAATCGCGGTCCACGCAACCTTGGCGGGCGGCACGTCGGTGTAGATGGTCAGCTCGTCAGCCGGCAGGTCTGCGACGAGGCGAGCGCGTATGTTCGGCCGCTCGGGGATCAGCTCGAAGCGGAACTTCGGAGCTGTCCGACGCAGGTACGGCGGCAGAGGCACTCGCGCGTACCCGTTCTCGTCCGTCCACACGACACCGCTGAGGAACCGATCGGCCATTGAACTCCCGCATCCGCGCGGGCGGTTCAGCCCCGGTCGAAGAACTGACCAACAAAGTGAGCTACGCACAGTCGGGAGCCTGCTTTTACCCGACTCGGCGGAGGCGGATCGGGAAGTGTGCTGACGGTTCCCAGAAGCAGGAGTGGTCGCTTCCTTTCACGATGCTCAGCAGGCGGGCGGTGAGTCGGTAGTTGTACGCGTCGTCGTGGAAGCAACCGAGCGAGTTGGGTCGTGGTCGGTAGGTCATCCGTAGGACGACTCTGCGGCCCTCGAGCGTGATTGAGCCTGCCCAATCGACGGAGTAGCCGGGTGGTCTGATCATGAAGCAGGACGTCCGTCCCGCTGTGATCGATCGGCACGCGGGCGATTTGCGCGGGAAGATCCGCCAGACGACGCCGTCGTCGTCGCCGCCGACGATTTTCCATCTGCCGAGCCAGTCGGGGGAAACGCCCTTGCCGGTGAACGGAACAGCAAGATCTTGGGGGCGCGGCTTCGGATACGCGGCCTCAGACGCGGGCTGAGAAAACGCCGCGAGGGCCGCCAGGAGCAGGATCGCTCTGATCATGTCGCCGTCTCCTACGGTGCGAGCGCCGCACAAACGGTCGCGTTGTACGCATCGGGATCGGAGCCTGTGCCGTGGGGGCCAGGGTGCAGATCGGTGATCGTGTCCGTCGCAAGCTCGTACGAGATGCGTCCTGACTCGAGGAAGACGGTCCCGCCTCCCTGAACCCTGGTGTGCGTGAAGGAACCGACGATCTCCCAGAGGTTGGGCGAGTCAGCGGTGATGAAGACGGTGTACGAGTCACGTTCGATCCAGGTCCTGTCGTTGGTCGAGATCGTCACGGTCAGGTCGACGTGACGCGTCTGGTCGCCGTTCGAGAACGTGATCGTCGTGCGGACTCGGTCGACCGTCACATTTGTGGGGAACGGGCAGGCCTCGTTGTCGACGAAGGACTGGGAGAGCGTGGACGTCTGTTTGGTCGGCTCGTCAGCCGCGGCCGTGGCCGCGCCCGCCAGGGCGAGAATGGCAACGGCGGCGACGACTAGGAATCTGGACATCGGGGGCTCCTTTCGCTGGCTATCGCTCGGCACGGTTTCAGGCCGCGGTAGACGTCTGGTCGACGGGCGGTCAACATCTGCCGTACCAACGATGGCGATCGAGATCTCCCTCCTCGGAACGATCGAGGCGACGTCTGGCGGAAACGCTGTCGACCTCGGCTCACCCCAGCAGCGCGCCCTTCTAGCGTTACTCGCCGTGCGTGGTGGAGCGGTCGTCGGGGTCGACGCGATCATCGACGCTCTGTGGCCGGAGGATCCGCCCCTCTCGGCCGCCAAGGTGGTGCAGACCTACGTCTCGCGGCTGCGAAAGGCGCTCGGTCAGAACACCATCCAGCGTCGGGGGCACGGCTACGTGCTGGATCCCGCCCGCGCAGCGGTCGACTCGCTTCGTTTCGAATCCCTGTTCCGCGAGGGGCGCGCGGCGGAAGCTCTCGAGCTCTGGCGGGGACCCGCTCTCGCAGATGTCGCCGAGGCGAGAGTGTTCGCCCAGGAGGCGGGCCGCCTCGAGGAGCTTCGCCTCCGTGCGCTCGAACGGCGAATCGACGAGCAGCTCGCGGCCGGCGATGCAGACACCGTCGTCGGAGAGCTGAACGCGCTCGTCGCAACGCATCCGCTGCGTGAGCGGCTGGTCGGACGCTTGATGCACGCCCTCTACAACGCCGGCCGTCAGGCCGAGGCGCTCGAGGTGTACGGCCGAGCTCGGACGGCCCTGGTCGCCGAGCTCGGCATCGAGCCCGGCCCCGAGCTGAAAGACCTGCAACGTCGGATCCTCGTGCAGGATCCGGGTCTTGCGCCGCCTCGGCACTCGGAGGCGGGGACCGAGCTTCCTCCAGGACAGATGCATCCGCGCCGTCACAATCGGCGCCCTCGCCTGATTGCCGCCTGTCTCGGCGTCGTGGCCGCAGCGGCGCTCGCCGCTGCCTTCGCACTCACGCGCGGCGCCGCTCACGCAGTCGTCATCCGGCCGAATTCGATTGTGCGCATCGACCCGAAGACGAACAAAGTGGTCGAAAGCATTGCCGTGGGTCGCGAGCCCAGCGGGATCGTCGCATCGAACGGCGCCGTCTGGGTCGCGAACGAACAGGACCGGACCCTGTCCCGGATCGATACCCGCACGCACGGCGTCGTGGCGATCGGCGGTCTTTCGGGAGTCGGCTTCGTGACCAGCGACACGCACGGGAACATCTATGCGTCGGGTTGGGACTATCCGTACGTCTGGCGGATCGATCCCAAACGGGTCCGTGTGGCAGAGCGATTCCGTGTTCGGTCGCGTGCGGTCGGCGTCGCTGTCGGCGGTGGATCACTGTGGGTCGTCGACCGCCTTGTCAACGGCGTCACCCGCATCGATCTCGGCAGACCGAACTCACTCGGATTCGTGCCTGTCGGCGCCGATCCCCTGGTAACGGCGTTTGGCTTCGGCGCACTCTGGGTCGCGAACTCCGACGACGGAACGGTCTCGGTCATTCGGCCGGGGCTACCGAGAGCGCAGACGATCAAAGTTTCCGCAAAGCCGTTCGGAATCGCGGCCGGAGAAGGCGCCGTGTGGGTGGGCAGCAACGCGGACTCGACGGTGACTCGAATCGATCCGGAGCGACGAAGAGTGGTGAAGGTGATCAACGTCTCGTCTTCACCGCTTGGCAGCGACCTCTATAACGTCGCGGCCGGGGCCGGGGCGGTCTGGGCGGCGAACGCGAGCGAATTGGATGTCGTGCGCATCGACCCGCGAACGAACAAAGTCGTAGCGCGAATCACGCTCGGCCAAGAGCCAAGGGTGATCGCGATCGACGGCGACAACGTCTGGGTGTCTCTCGCGGCGCCCGGTACCTAGACACTCAAACCGTTCATAGGATCAGCGCATTGTGATCGATGAGATTCGAGCCTCCGGCCTCGAGTTGGCGCAGCTCGTTGCTGACGGCAAGTCCTGACTTCGGGCCGTTCGCCTCGTCGGGCCGGTATGGCCACTAGCTAGCTGTGCGGGTTATGCCGATTGGGCGTAGCTCATTTTGTTGCTCCATTCTAGAAGGAATGGGCTGTCTCGCTCGAAGTCGTCGGTATCTCGGCGCTGTCGCTTTCTGGCGGAAAGGCGACAAGAACTCCTGGTGCGGCGTCGCGAACAGTTTCAATGCTTCGCGGCGATGGTCGGGCCGCGCTGTAGCCTCAACTAGTTGGGCAAGGTTTCCGGGGATAGCTGAAGTCGGCACTCCAACGTGGAGCGCAGCCGCCGGGGGCGGCAGCTGCGCTCTTGCCTTCCATTCGATGTCGGCGGTGTCGGTGGCGTTTGGCTAACGGCTGACCGTCAGCACCTTGGTCACGCCGGTGATGTAACCGGGTGCCGTCTGCGAGGTCGGCATCACCACGCGCAGCCGCGAGCGGCCCTGGTGCAAACGCACACGGAAAGTGGCCGACGAGTTGGTGTCAAGGATCACCTTCTTCTGCGTCGCCACCCCGCTCGAGCTCAACCGCTGCACGAGCACGAACTTGCCGGCGAACGAGCGCGCCGCCGTCACCTTGGTCGAGAAGCTGCCGGTGGAGAGATTGACGAGCGTAAGCGTGACCAGTGGCCGCACCTTCACCGTGACCGTCGAGCTGGTCGCGCTCTTCCAGTTCGCCTCGTAAGACGTCTCGATCGTCGGCTTGACCACGTCTGTCCAGTGGCCGCCGGCGGTCGTGGTCACGCTGCCGAGCACGCTGAAGCTGGTCGCACCGGACGGCTCGGCGAGCACGTCCACCGTCTCACCAGCCTT
>VAXG01000132.1 GCA_005883355.1 Actinomycetota bacterium
AGGCACACTCCTCACGCAGCACTCCGGTCGGCTCCCCCCGCTCGTCGCGTACGACGACGCCGCCGGCGACCTCGAGGTCGCCGTTCGCGCGTGCGAGCGCCGCCGAGTTCAGCCAGAGCGAGTGGTAGTCGCGCGCCATCAGAGCAGTCGGCGTGTCGCCGGTGACGCGGTCGAGTGCTTCTTTCGTCGGCTCGGTGGGAGGAGACCAGTCTCCGGAGCGCCAGCCCATGCCACGGAGCCAGCCGCCCGGTTGCACCTCGCTCGTCGCCGCGGCTATGCGCTGCAGCGCCTCGTCCAGCGACGCCGTTCCTTCCAGCCGCACCTGTCGTTGGGCGAGGGCCCACGTCGGGAAGTGGACGTGCGAGTCGTTGAAGCCCGGCAGCACGCAACGGCCGCCGAGGTCGACACGGTCGGGGCTCGCGAGCGCGGTCTCGTGCGTTCCGACGCCGCCTGCCACTCGGTCGCCGGCGATGGCGAGCGCGCGGACGACGGGAAGCGTCGGCTCCATCGTCCGCACGACCCCGTTCTCGAGGATCACTCGAGGGACTGTAGACGTCGCCGGAAACTAGACTTCCGGCGTGCCGTACGAGCAGTTGGGCGAGGAGCAGCGCGAGATCCGCGATCTCGTTCGTCAGCTCGCGCGCGAGCGGATCGCGCCGAGAGCGGCGGAGATCGACGAGAGCCATGAGTTTCCCTGGGACGTCGTCGAGCTCTTCCGTGAGAACGACCTCTTCGGGCTCTTCTTCGGCGAGGAGTACGGCGGTCTCGGGACCGGGACTCTCCTGTCCCTGGTGGCGATCGAAGAGGTCTCGAAGGTCTGCGCGACGAGCGGTCTGATTCTCGCCGTCCAGGAGCTCGGCTCGCTCGGTTTGAAGCTCGCCGGGAACGAGTCGCAGAAGCAGCGCTACCTCCCGCGCCTGGCGTCTGGTGAATGGCTCGGCGCCTATGCGCTCACCGAGTCCGGCTCGGGCTCCGACTCGGCGGCCACGCGGACGACGGCCCGGCGCGAAGGTGACGAGTACGTCCTGAATGGATCGAAGCGGTTCATCACGAACGCGGGTGTCGCGCAGCTGTACACGGTGTTCGCCAAGACGAATCCGGATGAGGGGCACGCAGGGATCTCCGCGTTCGTGGTCGAGGCGGACACGCCGGGATTCGAGGTCGCCCGCATCGAGCCGAAGATGGGGATCAAAGGCTCGACGACGGGCGAGCTCGTCTTCGACGACGCACGTGTGCCGGCGGCCAACCTCCTCGGCGAAGAGGGCGAGGGGTTCAAGATCGCGATGCGGATCCTCGATCGCTCACGACCCGGCGTCGCCGCGCAGGGGCTGGGCCTGGCGCAAGGTGCGACCGACTATGCCCTCGAGTACGCGAAGACGAGGGAGACGATGGGCAAGCCGATCGGTGAGCACCAGATCGTCGCCGCGATGCTCGCGGACATGGAGACGAAATGTGAGGC
Source organism: Actinomycetota bacterium (assembly GCA_005883355.1). Classification (GTDB taxonomy): domain Bacteria; phylum Actinomycetota; class Thermoleophilia; order Gaiellales; family Gaiellaceae; genus 3-1-20CM-4-69-9. The sequence goes on from VAXG01000132.1 coordinate 1,460, forward strand.
GGCGCGCGGACTTCTGTACAAGTTCGGCGCGGCGGTCGACGAGGGAATCGACGGGTCGGAGCTGACGAAGCTCTCCGCGATGACGAAGCTCTATTGCACGGACGTCGCGATGGAGGTGACGACTGACGCGGTGCAGGTTCTGGGCGGGTATGGGTACATCTCGGAGTATCCGCTGGAGCGGATGATGCGGGACGCGAAGATCACGCAGATCTACGAAGGAACGAATCAAATCCAGCGGCTGGTGATCGCGCGCGAGATGCTGAAGGAGCAGCGTGCGTTCTTGCTTGCCGGCGTTGGCTAATTAGGAGGAGCCATGAAGCGCAACTTCGGCCCAATCAGCATCCTCGCCCTGATCGCAGCTCTGGCTGTGGCCGGGACAGTTGGTGCAGCCTCGCCCATCAAGGGCTCATTCAAGTTCTGCAACAATCCGACCTTCCCGCCGATGGAGTACAAGATGGCGGCCGGCAAGGCGGTCGGGTTCGACATCGATCTTGCGAATGCGATCGCGAAGAATTGGAAGATCAAGGCGAAGTTCGTCGAGACGAGCTTCCCCGGTCTGCTTCCGGGCCTCGCCGCCAAGAGGTGCACTGTCGTGATCAGCGGAATCTTCATCACGCCGGACCGTCTCGCGCAGTTCCCGGCCGTCGCGTACATGAAGACGCATCGCGCACTTGTGGTGCAGGCTGGCAACCCGAAGGGGATCAAAGGCCCGAACGATCTGTCGGGCAAGACGGTCGCGGTGCAGGCGGGGACTAAGTACGAGGAGTACCTCAAGGCCCTGAACGAGCAGTTCAAGTCCTCAGGCAAGGCCCAGTTCACCTTGCAGAGTTACCCGGGCGACACGGACGCGGTGGGTCAGTTGGTCGTCGGCCGTGCGGATGCCGTGCTGACGCAGGACACGTCCGGCGCGTTCCAGAAGAAGAACAACCCCGGCAAGCTCGCAATCGCCTACCTGTTCCCGGAGACCGACTCGTTCGGAATCTACTACCGGAAAGGGGAGGCAAAGCTGGGCACCGCGCTGAAGGCGACGATCAAGACGCTGAAGAAGAACGGGACGCTGAAGAAGATCGCCGCGAAGCATCAAATCCCGGCTACCGACGTGAAGTAGGTCGCAGAGCGGGTGCTCGCGAGCTTCGACACCCACATCTTCTGGGAAGCGCTCACTTCCAGGCCGTACTGGCATGGGGCGCTTCTCGCGCTCGAGCTGACGCTCGTTTCGTTGGCGGCTGCCTGCGTGATCGGGTTCTTCCTCGCGTTGGGCCGCAGCAGCCGCTTCAGGTCGGTGCGCGGCTTCGTGTTCTTCTACAGCTGGATCTTTCGCGCGACGCCGACGCTCCTGCAGCTGCTGTTCATCTGGAACGGTCTGCCGCAAATCTGGAGCACGTTCGCGAGCGATTGGTTCAAGCCTTTCCTCGCGGCGTTCATCGCGCTGTCGTTGAACGAGGCGGCGTACATGTCCGAGATCATCCGCGCAGGCTTGCTCTCGGTTGATCCGGGCCAGGAGCTCGCGGCCAGGGCGCTGGGGATGACACGTCCACGCATTCTGCGCCGCGTGATCGTGCCGCAGGCGATCCGCATCGTCATCCCGCCGACCGGGAACGAGTTCATCACGCTGTTGAAGTTGACGAGCCTGGCCTATGTCATCTCGCTGCACGAGCTGCTGACGGCGTCGGAGGTACGCGGCGCGGCCGACTTCCACTATGCGGAGGCGTACTCGGCGGCGGTGATCTATTACCTGGTGATCGTCAGCGTCCTGATGGTGATCCAGGCCCAGCTCGAGCGGCGCTTCACGTGGAGCTCGGCGGGCCGCCGACGCCGTGTTCCGGTTGTCTCGGTCGCGCACGATGCCCGATGAACGACGTCGTCCTGCGCGCGGAGGGCGTGCACAAGTCCTACGACGGTCTCGACGTGCTGCGTGGGGTGTCGATCGACGTCGGGCGTGGCGAGGTGAAGGTGATCATCGGACCGTCCGGCTCCGGAAAGTCCACCTTGCTGCGCTGCTTGGCGTTGCTGGAGCCGGTGGATTCCGGCTCTGTCTACCTGGAGAGCGAACGACTCAGCGACCTGCGGGAGAAGCAACTCGCGGCGCACCGGTCGGAGGTCGGGATGGTCTTCCAGCGCTTCAACCTCTTCCAGAACATGACCGCGCTCGGGAACGTGATGTGCGGCCTCGTCGAGGTGCGCGGTCTGAAGAGGCGCGAGGCGCGGGAGCGGGCGCGCGAGTTCCTCGCGCGTGTGGGGCTCGCCGACAAGGCGGACAACTATCCCGAGGAGCTGTCGGGTGGTCAGCAGCAGCGGGTGGCGATCGCGCGTGCGTTGGTCATGCGTCCGAAGGCGATGCTGTTCGACGAGCCGACGTCTGCTCTGGATGTGGAGTTGGTACGAGAGGTGCTCGACGTGATGGAGGGCCTGGCCCGTGACGGGATGACGATGATCGTCGTCTCCCACGAGCTGCGCTTCGCGCATCACGTGGCGAGCTCGATCCTGATGATGGACGAAGGCCAGGTGATCGAGGAAGCCCCGCCGGATCGGTTCTTCTCCGCGCCGAGCCACGAGCGCACCAAGCGCTTCCTGGCCCTCGTCGAGTGACGTTTTAGCGACGGATCTGTCGCGAAGCCGACACGATCTCGTCACGCCGCAAGCCCTACCGTTAAAAAGCGATACCAGTCCAAAACCCGGACACGTCACATGCCGACATGTCCTGGGGTCTGACCCAAAGACAGCGCCCAGAAAGGACAGGATGCCTCGTCCTCTACGCCCCCAGGTCCCGGGTGGGATCTATCACCTCGTCAGCCGGGGCGTTCGGAAGTTGCCGATCTACACGGACGACTTGTCGCGTCGACGCTTTCTCGCTCTGCTCGACGAGACGCTCGGCCGCTACGCGTGGGAGCTGCACTCCTGGTGCTTGATGACGAATCACTTCCACCTGCTCGTGACGACGATCGAGCCGACCGTCTCGGAAGGCATGCAGTATCTAAACGGCTGCTACGCAGAGTGGTACGACTGGCGGCACGGCTACGAAGGCCACGTTTTCGAGCGGCGCTTCTGGTCGGACTTGATCGAAACCGACTACCACCTCTTCGAAGCCGCGCGATACATCGTCCTCAACCCGGTCCGCGCCAACCTTTGCGCAACCGCCGCAGACTGGAACTGGAGTAGCTATCGAAAGACGATGGGCACGACCACGAAGGGCCCTGAGCTCTCGACCATGCTGCTCTACGAATTCGGCCGTCGCGTACAAACCGCGCGCGTGAACTACGCCGCCTTCATTCGCGCGGCGGAATGATGCGCCGGATCCACGCCGAGACCTCGAGCACGAACTCCGGGTCGAGCTGGTGGTACATCGGCGTCTCGCGGTACAGCACCTCTGCGCCCGCGGCCTCGAGCACCTCGCGCGCCTGCCGGCCCCACTCGACTCCGATCACCGGATCCAGCGTGCCGTGTCCGATCGCGACCGGGGGCAGCGGCGGCGACAGGTCGAGCTCGAAACCTTCCACCGAAGGGATGAAGGAGCTGAACACGGTGAGTGCCGCCGGCCGAGGCCGTCCGCGGCCCAGGCCCAACGCGTACGTCATCACGCCGCCCTGCGAGAACCCGCCCAGCACCAGGCGGTCGTGAACGACCCCGTGCTCCGCAAGGAAACCGTCCAGCCATTCGGCCGCCGCGCCGTAGCTCGCGTAAAACGTCGTCGCCTCGGGCGTCCCGATCCCGCCGAGCGCGTACCAGT
>VAXG01000133.1 GCA_005883355.1 Actinomycetota bacterium
GGGCTGTCGTAGTACGGGAAGTCCCTCCATACCGCGCCCACCGCGAACTCTTCCGCGCAGTCGTGGTCCTGGTAGGGCTGGAAACCGGTCCATGGCGCCGTCCAGAGGGCGCACTCCGCAAGGAGATCCTCAAACGCGCTCGAGCGACGGAACTGCGCCCACGTCTCGCGGATGCCCTGGCGTCGAAGCGGAGCGCGGGTTCTTGCTTTGGGAGCGTGGGTTGCCGCGGCGCGTGCGACAAAGATCAGACCGAAGTGGTTGTCTGTCAGCTCGTTGGTGTCCGATATGAAGAAGTTCGACGTGATGCGCCCTTGAGCGCCGCGGAACTGTCCCTCGCCGCCCTCGACCTCCCAGACGGCGGCGCCGTGCCGAAGGTGAGGGTCGGGCGAGCGGCCGAGTCGAGCCGGGCCGACGCTGCGGAAGGCGAGTACGTGGCCTGGGGCGAACTCGATCGTTCCGGACTGGTCGAAGGAGCCGTCATCCGCCAGGGCGAGGCGCGAGACGAGCAGCGCTTCCTCGCCCTCACCCGGCTGGACATGCCCAGCGAGCCCGTTGGCGTCGACGGTCGTGATCAGTATCTGGCTCGGCGCGCTTGCGCGTTGCTCGAGCACTCGTGACGAGAGTGATGTGATCCGCCCGCGGAACTGGAGCGAGTAGACGATCGGCTGTGGCGGCGTCTCCTCCATCGCCGAGGATCGTGCTGCGCCACCGGGCTTCGGCGCTTCAGGGGTTTCCCTGGACCTGCTCTTCGCACTAGCGTTCGGCCATGCTGATCGGTCGCGAGCGCGAGCTCGAGCAACTGGATGCGCTGCTAAGGGAGGCGCGTCTCGGCCGCGGCCGCGCTCTCGTGCTCCGCGGCAGCGCCGGGATCGGCAAGACGGTGCTGCTCGATTACGCCGCCCAGCAGGCGAGCGGGTTCCAGGTGTTGCACTACACGGCGGTCGAATCCGAGGCCGAGCTTCCGTTTGCGGGCTTGCAGGCGCTCCTCGGGCCGCTGCTCGTTCGTCTCCCGGAGATTCCAGAGCCGCAGGCGCGCGCCGTCCGCGCCGCGCTCGCGCTCGAGTGGATCGCGGCGACGAATAGGCTCGCGGTCTACGCGGGTGCGCTCAGCCTCTTCGGCGTGGCGGCCGAGCGAGTCCCGCTGCTCGTTGTTGTCGACGACGCACACTGGGTCGACCGTCCGTCTGCCGAAGCGCTCACCTTCGCGGCGAGGCGGCTCACGGCCGAGTCGCTCGCGCTTCTGTTTGCCGTCCGCGAAGGCGAAGGCACGGACCTGGGCGTCGCGCTTCCCACGATCGAGCTGGGGCCGCTGGAGGCGGCGGCGTCGATGGAGCTTCTTCGCGAGCGGTTCGGCTCGGCGATCGCCGCGAAGGTCGCGCGCCACCTCGCCGCGGCGACGGGCGGGAACCCGCTTGCCCTGCTCGAGGTCGCCGCGCTGCTCGATGAGGGAGAACGGGCCGGGAGCGAGCCTCTTCCGGACTACTTGCCCGCTTCCGAAAGCGTCGAGCGCACCGTGCGGCGCACGCTTCGCGGCCTCCCCCCAGAGACGCGTCGCGCGCTGCTCGCCGCCGCAACCTCCGATTCGCCGATGGGAGGCGACCTCGCCGCACTGGAGCCGGCCGAAGATGCCGGGCTCGTCCGCATCCACGCAGGCGCGGTCGCGTTTCGGCACCCGCTCGTACGCTCGGCCGTTTATCACGCCGCTACGGCGGACGAGCGTCGGGCGGCTCATCGCACGCTCGCCGACGCGCTCACCGGCGAAGAGGATTCCGACCGGCGCGCGTGGCACCTGGCAGCGGCCGCCGAAGGTCCCGACGAGTCAGTCGCCGCGGCTCTCGAAGCCGCCGCCTCGCGCTTTGTCAACCGCGGAGGTCAAGCGTCGGCTTCGCGAGCGCTCGAGCGCGCAGCCGAGCTGAGTGAAGACGACGATGCGTGCGCCCGCCGGCTACACGCCGCCGGGCGAGCTGCGGAACATGGCGGCGATCTCGACCGCGCGGGGGTGCTTGCCGAGCGGGCCCTTACCCGTGTCCGCGACGCGGGTATCCGTTCCGCTGTCACGGTCCTCGCCTGGCAGGCAAACGACTGGCGCGGTCTGACCAACGATGGTGTCGATTTCGAGACGGAGGCCCAGCGTGTCGCTCCGTTCCACCCCGCACGAGCGGCACTCATGCTCTATGTGAGCAGCAATGAAGCCTTCCGGACGCTCGACCTCGAGCGTGCGCTGCGGCTGGCGCGGAAGAGTGTCGACATGATCCCGGTGAACGCCGCCAGGCAGGCCCCGGGTTCCTGGGAGCCGTGGATGGCGGACGTTGCGGCCAACACCCGCTGGCATCTCGCCTTCATCCTGTTGCTCCTCGGACGGCCAAGCGAAGCGGACGAGGCGGTCCGGGGTCTCCTGCCACCTGCCACGGGGGACCTCTGGGCGAACTACTACGCGTACCTGGAGCGCTACGACGAGGCGCGATCCAACATCGAGCGCGTGCTCCGGTCGGCGCGGGTGACCGGTGACGCCTGGGCCGAGATGTGGCTAACCAGGAGTCTCGCCTTCGTCGATCTCTTGGAAGGACGATTCCCGGCCGCCCGCGCCGGCGCGGCTCGGTCACTGGGTATGGCGGAGTCGATCGCGGTTCCGGGTGCGATGGCCTTCAACCTTGCCTACCTTGCCTGGCTGGCCGCGGTGGGGGGTCGCGAGGCGGAGGCGCGCGAGGACGTTGCTCGCGCTGACGACCTGGCTCAGCTCGGGGTGGGATACCTCTTCCTCCGAGGACGGCTTCAAGCGACGCTCGGTCTGCTCGAGTTGGGTTTGTCGCGCCCACTGGCTGCGATCGAGAAGCTCGTACCGGTCGCGGACCTGGCCGAGCGCCACGGCGTGCGTGAGCCGGGTTTCCTGCGGTACGCGCCCGATCTCATCGAGGCCTACGCGCGAGCCGGCGAGCGCGAGGCCGCGATGCGCGAGCTGGCGAAGCTCGCGGAGCTCGCCGGCGCGTTGGATCGACGCTGGGCACTCGCCGCCGTCGCGCGCCTGCACGGCCTCCTCGGGACAGACGACGATTTGGACGAGCACTTCGGCGCCGCACTCGAGTTGCACGAGGGGGCGGGTTCTCCCTTCGAGCGTGCGCGGACGGAGCTCCTCTACGGGGAGCGGCTCCGACGCGCGAAGCGCCGCGTCGACGCGCGCGAGCATCTGCGCAGTGCGGTTGAGCTCTTCGACGGGCTCGGCGCGGCCCCCTGGTCGGAGCAGGCACGCCGCGAGCTGCGAGCGAGCGGCGAGTCGATCCCCCGACGCGATCCCACGGCGCCCGAGAAGCTGACCCCGCAGGAGCTTCAGATCGCGCTTCAGGTCGCTGAGGGAAGGACGAACCGCGACGTTGCCGCCGCGCTCTTCCTCAGCCCGAAGACGGTCGAGTTCCACCTGACACGCGTCTACCGCAAGCTCAGCATCCACTCCCGCGCTGAACTCGTCCGGCTCTTCTCCTCAGAGCGCGCGTCCGCGACGCCTGAACCACTGCGGAGGGACGAGGTGTAAACAGCGGGAGCGACGGGACTCGAACCCGCGAACGACACCGCATTGAGATCCGCGCGTGAACAGATGCTGCAGGAGCGCTTCGTTCCACTTCGCCTAGCGCTGAAACCGCATGGCCGTGTGAGTGCTCGGTCGACATCGCTTTGTGGGCCCTCCCTCAGCCAGTCACCTGCGCCGTTAGACTCGTCCCATGCCGGCCCGCGTGCGCAGCGCCACGAAGGTCGACTTGATCGCGGTGTACCGCTGTTCGCAGGTCTGTCGAGGAGCGAACTCGGCCAAGTCGCCTCGATTGCGGACGAGATCGACCTCCCTGCGGACAAGGTGCTGATTCGCGAGGGTGAGCGGGGTCGCGAGTTCTTCGTTCTGCTCGAGGGCGAGGCCGAGGTGGCGCGCAAAGGCAAGAAGCTGGCGACGAGGGGTGCCGGCGAATTCTTCGGCGAGATCGCGCTCGTCTCGAACCTCCCGCCTCTGACGGACTCGAACCGTCGACCCCCTCCTTACCATGCGCTCGTCGTGGCAGTTGGTCGCAACCCACGGCAACGATTTTGGCTTGTTTGTGCCGATTTTGCGGCGACGCGATTTGCGAGTGGTTGCTACCGGTTGCAACCACGGGGCTCCATAAAGGCTCCATCCCGTGTAAGCCGTTCAGGCAACATGCCTCGGGGGCGGGCGCAAGCGCCGCTCTGCTCTGGGAAAGGCGACGACCGACCGGTGCTCGACCCCGCCAGCGGTCCACCAGCGGGACCTCTACACCGTCACGCGGCGC
>VAXG01000038.1:0-30837 GCA_005883355.1 Actinomycetota bacterium
CGCCTCTGGCAGTGGCATGGGCTCGCAGTTGCCTGTGGCATCGACCTGCCGCGCATCGCGTACGCGGACATGGTCGGCGAAACGCCGAAGACGGCCACCATGAACGGCGAAGGCAAGCGCTGGGCGATCACACTGCTCCCGGGCGAACGCCCCGCGCTCCAGCGACCACCATACGTCGACGCCGTCTTCGCGCGCGACGACCCGAAGCCCGCCGCCGTTCACCTCGCGCGCGTCGTGCGGAGCGCATTCAGATGATTCCGGCGGAGATCGACCGTAGGGCCCGTTGGGTGCTGGATTCGATCGGCGCGAGCGACGTCGGCTTCGGCGACGACGTGCCCTACAACGCGGACGCGTGGGAGCGGGTCGACCGTGGGGAGCGTCCGGAGGGCGACGACATCGCCGAGGGCTTCTTCCACCTGGCGCGCGTCGAAGAGAAGACTCCGGGGCCGCGCGACGAACACGGCCGCTTCCGCGCCGAGTGGTCGTCGCTCGACCCGCTCGACCCGCCACTCGAACGATTGCGTCGGCGGTTGGGGGTCGTCTCAGCCGGCGGTCCGCGTTTCAGGGTCGCGTTGACGCACGACGTCGACTCCCTGTGGCGCTGGACGCGGATCGGGCTCAGAGGTGCCGCCGCGCGGTTGAAGCAGAACGTGCGCCACGCGCGCCTCGGGCCCGCCATGCGCGAAGCCACGGGTCTCGCGACGGCGCCTCTCCATCTCGCGCGCGGCACCGACCCGAATTGGCGGTTCGAGCAGATCGTCGCGGAAGAGCGCCGTCACGGGGCGACGGGCTCGACGTTCTACGTGATCGCGAGTCACCACGACCCGCACGACGGAGCCGCGCCTGAGACATACAGCCGGCTCCGGCCTCGGCTCGTCGAGACGCTGCTCGGCGCAGGCGCCGAGGTCGGCCTCCATGGCAGCTACAGCGCGGCGGACGACCCGGTCCGGCTCGCGGCGGAAAAGCAGAAGCTGGAAGCGCTAACGGGCCCGATCGCAGGACACCGCTACCACTACCTCCGCGTGGACCCGCACAGGAATCTCGCCCCCCTCGCGGCCGCGGGGCTTCGCTACGACACGACACTCGGGTTTCCGGATGCGGTCGGCTTTCGCGCCGGGATCGCCCGCCCGTTCCGGCCGTGGAGCTTCGAGCGGGATGAGCCACTCGACCTCGTCGAGATTCCGCTCGCCGCGATGGACGCCACGCTCGCGGATGAGCGCTACCTCGGACTTGCGGCAAAACGCGCCGAGCCCCAGCTCATGAGACTGCTCGACTGGGCGGCCGAGTACGGCGGAGCATTCGCCGTCCTCTGGCACCCGGACCGCTTCGACCCGGCCACCTCGGCTGGCTGGGACAGCCTCTATTCGAGGTTGCTGGCGGGTGTTCAGGAGCGCGGCGGCAGCTGCGTTCCGGCCGCCGAGCTCGTGTCGTCCCATTCGACCTGATCGAAGTAGCGCAAGGCGCGCCGCGTCGGCCGCACCTGCGCGCTCAGCTGCATCAGCTCCTCGGGGGAGATCTCGCCCAGCGCGCTCTTGATCCCGAGATACGGCAGGTTCAGGTCCTCCTGGTACACGATCGTCGAGATACGCGGGTTGATCTCGATCACGTGGTCGCCGACGAGCTGGATGTTGAAGAAGTACTCGATGCCGAGCTCCGCCACGACGCGCTGCGCCACCTCCATCAGCCAGTGGTCCTGCAGCGTCTCGAAGTACATCGCGAGGCCGGCACGCATCGACTCGCGTGTCTTCGCATGTCCGAGCAGAACCTGGCCGGAGCGAGCGATTCCGTCCACGGTTCGCTCGCGACCCTGTGCCAGTTCCATCACCAACAGGTCAGGTCCACCCTCTTCCGGTAGGAGCTCGACCACGTCCCTGAGCCGCATGGCGATGTTGCTCGGGCGCTCCTCGAGCAGCTGCCTCGCCCTGTCGACCGTCGCATCCAGCACCCGGAAGCCTCTCGAGCCAGAGCTGAACACAGGCTTGAAGCAAACAGTGCGATCCGGGTAGCCGAGCTCCTCGGCTGCGAGCGCGAGCGCCCGGCTGCCGCTCACCCTGCGCCAAGCCGGGGCGCGCAGGCCGAGGCGCTCGAGCAGTGCATAGGTCTCCGCCTTGTCGTTCGCCACTCGGATCGCCTCCGGCGGCGACACCATCACAGTCGTGCCCATGAAGCGCTCGCGCGCATCGGCGAGCCCTTGCAGGTCGTGGGACGACTGTGGGAGCACGGCATCGATGTTCTCGCGCCGCACGACGTCGAGCAGTGCATCGCCGAACGCCGGATCGTTGCCGCGAGGGACGACGTAGAAACGGTCGCAGAAGTGCCGACCGACCGCCTGAGGAGACATGTCGGTGCCGACAATCCGCACGCCGCGCTCGCCGTTCAATCGCAGCGCCCGTAGAAGCGCCGCGGTGCCGGGAGCACCGGAGGCCGTGACGAGGACGGTGATGTCGCGCATCGAAGCGGCGATGCTACTTGGCGTCTATGCCCTGGTGAATCACCCCTCGGCGCCGGGGAAGAGAAACCGCACGCGGTTCCAGCGGGCGATCTCGCAACCGTTCTCACGGCTGAAGCGCGTCCGGACTAGCTTCCCGCGGAAACGACCGGTGACGAGCGCCTCCTGTGGGCCGCCGTAGATCTGCGTGCACGCCATGCCGTTGGGCGTGGGGGCGAACGGCCGCTCGACTCGCATCAACTTCGTGCAGGCCGCCGCGCGTTTTGGGAGCGTTCCGGCGACCGGCGCGCACTCGAGCGTATAGACGTGCTTGCCGGGCTGGCCCTGTCCGGCCGGCCAGACGCTGACGTGCAGCGAAGTCGAGGTGACGAGGATCGCGGCCAGGACGATCATCGTCCCAGGATAGGCAAGAGCTGCCGCAGCCGTCGCCGCTCGGCGGGCAGGTAGAAGCCCAGGACGAGCAGAACCAGCGGAAACGCCGCCGTGAGCACGAGCGCCACGGCGAGCGGCGCGTCGAAAGCCTTTCCGAGGACGGTCAAGCCGACGGCGGCGACCCCGAGCGTCGCGACACGTCGCCACTGGTAGGAGACGGGGAAGACGCGCTGGGCACGCCAGGCCATGCCCACGAAGAGCAGCGTGTAGGCGACGACCGTCGCGACCGCAGCTCCCATCCTTCCGTACGACGGGATGAGCGCCAGGTTCAGCGCGACGTTGACCGCGGCGGCGGCGCCGGTCACGAGCCAGTTCGAGCGGGTCTGTCTCGCGCGGCCCGTGCCGATCTGAACGACGACGTAGGCGCCGAACGCCGCGACCCCGAAAGCGAGCGGCGCGACGACGTTCTGCGCGGGATAGAACGGCTCCGTCGTGATCAGCTTGACGATCCACGGCGCCAGGAGGCCGAGCGCGAGCGCGAGCCAGCAGCAGACAAAGACGACGTACGTCAGCACGAAGCTGTAGGTCCGCTGCGCCTCGCGGTCGTCCTCGATCGAATAGGCGAACGCGGGCCAGGCCATCCGGAAGGCGGTCAGCAGCAGGACGATCGCCGATGCGACGCGGACGCCGATCGAATAGAGGCCGACCTCGTGGGCGTCCGCGAGCTTGATCAGGAAAAAGCGGTCGCTGAAGTTCGTGAGCCAGAGCGCGACGGCCGAGGGGACGAGCGGCAGCCCGAAACGATTCATCGCCCTGTAGAGGGAGCGGTCGAACTGCAGGCCGAGCGCGTGCCGGCTGTAGAGCAGAAGCGCCGCGTACACGATGAGCGTTCCGGTGACGTTTCCGACCAGCACGCCGAGTGGTCCCTTGTCGAACACTACGACGAGGAGGATCGTGGCCGTGATCGTGATCGCGACATTCGCGAGCGTTGCGGCGACGTATGCAGTCGAGCGTTGCTCGACGCGGAAGAGCGAGGTCATCTGCTCGTAGTTCAACGCGGCCCAAAGGCCGACGAACGCTGCGATGACGAGACCGCGGTGGCCGTGCGTTCCGAAGAGGAGCCACGAGATCTGCGAGGCGAGCACGATTCCGAGCGCCGTGGCGACCGTGGACGCGGCCATGACGTACCAGAACGCGGTGCGCACGACGAGGTGCCTTCGGGCGGGCTCGGCCGAGTCGAAGTAGAAGCGGAAGAACGCGCTCTTCATCCCCTGCGCGACGAGGGCCGTCAGTACTGCCGACAGCGCAACGAGTGTCTCGATCAACCCGTAGTCGCTCGGCGAGAGGTAGCGCGTGTACAGCGGTAGGAGCAGGACGCCGAGCACGCGCGCGACGATCGAGCCGAGCCCGTAGATCGCCGAATGGCGCAGGAGCTCTTTGAGCCGTTCGATCATTGGATCACCAGGCGCCGACTCGGCGGCGCCGCATGGAGGCCGGGCGGGCTTTGCCCGTGCGGCCGTTCAACACACGCTCTCGCAGTTCCCCGCTGACGAGCTCTGCAGGCACCTGCTTAGAGTATGGAGCGGTAGAGCTCGATGAAGCGATCCGCCACCTTGTCGAGGTCGTGCACGCGTTCCACGTAGGCGCGCCCTTCTTCCCCGAGCCGCTTGCGCAACTCGAAGGACTCCACCAGGGGACGGAGCTTCTCCACGAGATCGTCCTTCGTCGCGGCAACGATCGGCACCTTCATGCCGAAAGCCTCTTCCGTCTGCGCCACCGCCTCGGGATCGAGATGCGTGACGACCGGCTTCCCGTAGGCCATGGACTCGATCGCGAAGACGCCGTGCCAGAGGTAGTGCAGCTGGTCGACGACGATGTCCGCGCGCTTGAACCGCTCCACCGCCTCGTCGTGCGGTACCCCGTGCACGACGTCGAGGTCAACCGGCAGCTGTGCGCATGCCTCGACCACGTGCCGTGTCCCCTTCTTCTCCGGGTCCGAAGGCGCGTGCACGACGAGTGGCCGTTCGCGCTCCACCGCCGGCATCGCCTCGTAGTCGCGGAGATCGAGCCCCGGCGGGATGACAGCGGTCGCGTCAGGCACCCAGCGCGTCGCGGCATAGGAGCCGACGATCCAGGCGTCGAACTTCTTCCGGTATTCGAGCTCGTCGAGACGTTTGCCGCGGATGTCGTCGCCGAGAAAGTGCATCACCGACTTCTTCCGCGCTGCGCGCAGGATCGGCATGTTCAGCGACTTCGGGACGAGGGTCTTCCCGAAGTAGAAATGGAAGATGTCCGTTTGCGGGAGGTAGCGAGCCAGTGCGCGCCACTGGACGGCCTGTTGGCGCAGGAATCCGGACCGCGGCAGGTCGAGGTTGATGTCGTACTCCTCCGGTCTCCACTTTTGGGGCCAGAAGACGAGCAGCTTCGCGTCGACGCCCTTGCGCCGCAGTGCGTTGACGTGGGCCCAGCCGGTGCCGGCGAGGTTCACGGGAAGATGGAGGACGCGGGGCACAAGTCAACGATACGATCCGCCGCCGTGCCTGCCGCGCTGAAACGGCGTCTGTACCGGACTGTGCGCGACCTGCGTCACCCAGGTCCGGCCCTCGAGCGCCGACGGATTCGCGACGAGGTCGCACGCTTCCTCGGCGGTCGGGACGTGCTGCGGCGCTACGAACGCGAGGTGCGCGAAAGTGGGCTGAGGGAGCATCTGCTCGCCAAGGGACGCGAGCACCACGACGCAGTCGTCGCAACCGGCGCAGGTCACTCGCTCGGTGCGATCGGGTATACGGAGGGCGTCTATCTCTACGCGGTCGTGCGCACGGCACGTCCGGAAGCAATGGTCGAGACCGGGGTGGCGAACGGCTTCTCGACGGCTTTCACGCTCCTCGCGTTGCAGGCGAACGGCGTAGGCCACCTGCACTCGATCGACCTGCCTCGCGAGGTCGGCCGCGACTACGAGCCGGGCACGTTCTACGAGGGCGAGGGCCGCGCGGGCATCCCGCCAGGCTCCGAGCCGGGTTGGCTGATCCCGGAGATCTTGAAGGAGCGTTGGACCCTGATCCTCGGACGGAGCCAGGAAGAGCTCCCGCCGCTACTCGAGCGTCTCGGAACCGTCGACACGTTCATGCACGACAGCGAGCACTCGTTCGACTGCATGTGGTTCGAGTTCAATGCCGCCTGGCCCGTGTTGAGGCCGGGCGGGGTGCTCGTGTCGGACGACGTGAACTCGACGGAGGCCTTCGCGCGATTCTCGGTCCAGGAACGCCGCGACCCCGTCCGGTTGGCCCGCGGAATGGCCCTGCTGCGGAAGTGATTTGACAAGTTAGTGACTGGTAGCTAACATTGCCGCCATGGCGGTTACAGAGCGAAAAAGCGCCGGGGAGCGCCGCGAACAGATCCTCGAGGCGGCCCTGGCAGAGTTCGCCGCACACGGGCTCGAAGGGGGCTCGACGGAGGCGATCGCAAAGGCCGTGGGCATCTCGCAGCCCTACGTCTTCCGCCTCTTCGGCACCAAGAAGGAGCTCTTCATGGCCACGATCGAGCGCTGCATGCTCGGGACGCTCGAGATGTTTCGCACGGCGTCCGCCGGCCTGCAGGGCGAGGAAGCCTTGCATGCGATCGGCGACGCGTACGTCGAGCGTCTGGCCGCGGATCCGACCTACCTGCATTCGCAGATGCAGGCCTATGCAGCGTCGGACGACCCGCAGATCCGCGAGGTCGTCCGGAAGGGCTACGGCGAGCTCGTGGAGTACGTAGAGCGGGTCTCGGGGCAGCCGCCGCTCCGCGTCTCCCACTTCTTCGCGAAAGGGATGCTCCTGAACGTCATGGCCTCGATGGACCTGCTCGGCGCCGACGAAGGCTGGGCGCAGCGCCTCATCGAGGGCTGCCGCGAGGACGTGTAGCCGTTCTTTTTTTGACCTCGAAGTAAGTGACCACTCACAAGCATAAGGCGATCCAGAAGGAGGAACCATGAGTGCCAAAACGCGAACGATCTGGACTTTTGCAATCACCTCGGTGGCGGTCTTCATGGCCACCCTCGACAACCTCGTGGTCACGACGGCGCTGCCGGTGATTCGCAAGGACCTGCATGCGACCCTCGCGAGCCTCGAGTGGACGGTCAACGCATACACGCTCACCTTCGCGGTGCTGCTGCTGACCGGAGCTGCGCTCGGCGACCGCTTCGGCCGGCGCCGAATGTTCGTGGTTGGTCTCGCGATCTTCACCGTCTCGTCGGCGGCGGCTGCGCTCGCGCCTTCGGCCGGAGCGCTGATCGCCGCTCGTGCAGCTCAAGGTGTGGGCGGTGCGATCATCACGCCGCTGACGCTCACGATCCTGAGCGCGGGCGTGCCGGCGAATCGCCGCGGTGCCTTCATCGGCGCCTGGAGCGGCATCGCCGGCCTGGCCGTCGCACTCGGCCCGGTCGTCGGCGGAGCGGTCGTGAGCGGCATCTCGTGGCACTGGATCTTCTGGCTCAACGTTCCGATCGGCATCGTCTTGATCCCGCTCGCACTCCGCCGCCTCGAAGAGTCGCACGGGCCGGCGGCAAAGCTCGACCTGCCGGGCGTCGCGCTTGCAAGCGCCGGTCTGACCGGGATCGTGTGGGGCCTTGTGCGCGGCAACGGGCAGGGCTGGGCATCGGCCGAGATCGTGACGGCGCTGGTCGCCGGCGCAATCGTGTTCGCGCTGTTCATCCTCTGGGAGCTCCGAACGGACGAGCCGATGCTGCCGATGCGCTTCTTCAAGAACCGCGCGTTCGCACTCGCGAACGTTGCGTCGTTGTTCATGTTCTTCGGGATGTTCGGCTCGATCTTCCTGCTGAGCCAGTTCTTCCAGATCATCCAGGGCTACAGCCCGCTCGCGAGCGGTGTTCGCATCCTTCCCTGGACGATCATGCCCCTCTTCGTCGCGCCGGTCGCCGGAGCGCTGTCCGACCGGATCGGCGGGCACCGGCTCATGGGCGTGGGCTTGATCCTGCAGGCTTCGGGACTCGCGTCCATCGCTGCGATCTCGACGTCGACGACGCCGTACTGGCAGTTGGTCGCGCCCTTCGCAATCTCGGGCATCGGCATGGCGATGTTCTGGGCGCCGGTCGCGAACGTCGTCCTCTCGTCGGTCAAGCCTGAGGAGCAAGGTCAGGCATCCGGTGCGAACAATGCGATCCGCGAGCTCGGCGGCGTCTTCGGCGTGGCTGTGCTCGCCTCGGTCTTCTCGGCGTACGGCGGCTACCGCACGCACGAGACGTTCGTCAGCGGGATGAACGCGGCCGTCTGGATCGGTGCAGGCGTGGTAGCCCTCGGGGCGGTTGCAGCGTTCGCAATCGGCAAGGCCCGAGTCCGCGCCCAGGAGCAGCCAGTCCAGGCGGACGCGCTCGCAGAGGCTGCTTAGAAGACCCTCAGTTGGACCCGGGCGGCGCAACCGCCGCTCGGGTCAGCTGCTCGACGACGCGATGGTTGCGCTGGATCATCTTCGCGGCGTAGAGACGATCGTCGGCCTTGCGGAAGAGGTCGAGCGGGCCCAGGCTGTCCTCCGGCAGCGCCGCCCAGCCGAAGGTCATCTGAATGTCCTCGGCCGCAAGCTCTGCGCGCAGCCGCGCGCAGAGGGCGCCCGCTTCCGCAACGCGCACCTCGGTGAGGATCGCGAACTCGTCGCCGCCGACGCGGGCGAGGTCGTCGCCGGGCTCGACCGCCTGCGACAGCACGTCCGCGAGCCGACGGAGCTCACTGTTTCCGGTGCTGTGGCCGTGTGTGTCGTTGACCTGCTTGAGATTGTCCATGTCGCCGAGAAGCAGCAGGAACGGGCGGGCCGTGCTGCAGCGACGTGCCAGAGCCTCGTCGAACATGCGTACGTTGAGGAGGCCGGTGAGGAAGTCGCGTTCCGCAAGCTCGCGAAGCTTTTCCACGTGGCGCCTGTGCTCGTTTGCGAACCAGCCGACGAGGGCGCCGCAGGAGGAGTACGTGATGAAGCGGATCACGGTGGCATCGGTGAGGACGTCGCGGGTGGGCACGCGAGGCGTCGCGACGATCGCGAGCGTGTAGAGCGCGGTGGCCACGCCGCCGCCGAGCAGACCGAGCCTTGCTCCGCCCGCCAGCGCGAGCAGCGCCACGGGGATGTAGAAGAAGTGACCGAGACCTAGGCCGGGAACTTCGAAGAAGACGAAGCTCTCGAAGACGAGCGCGTAGCAAGCGATCGCACACGCGATGAGCAGACGCCGATGGGTTGCCGCCGCAGGCATACCATGGTCAGCTTCGTCCCGGGTCGCCGGTCGCGCGTCCCTCGAAGGAGTGATCGCGGAGCACTATCCTCTGTTCTATGGCTGGCACCGAAGTGGTCGAGACAGCGCGCGTGACGGAGGCCGATCTCCCGGCGCCCGATCTCTCGATCGTCGTGACCGTCTTCAACGAGGCCGCCTCGGTCGACGAGCTCTACCGCCGGACGATCGCGGCGCTCGACGCCGGACCGCGTACGTTCGAGCTCATCTTCGTCGACGACGGTTCGACGGACGGCACCTTCGCGGCGCTGGAGCGCCTGCACGGCGGCGACCCTCGCGTGCGCGCGGTGCGGTTCAAGCGCAACTTCGGCCAGCATCCTGCGATGCACGCCGGCCTGTCGCGGGCTCGTGGCGAGGTTGTGGTGACGATGGACGGTGACCTGCAGAACGAGCCGGAGGACATCCCGCGGCTGGTCGAAGCCGTCGAGGCGGGCAACGACGTCGCGAGCGGCCGTCGCCGCGCGCGCAAGGACTCGGTGGGTCGTTCCGTGCCGTCCCGTGTCATCAACGGCATGCTCCGCCGCTTCACCGGCGTTGCGATCTCGGATTTCGGGTGCGCCTTCAACGCGTACCGTCGCGACGCCGTCGAGCCGATGCTCGGCTCGATCGGCAAGCAGAAGTTCACGAAGGCCCTGGTTCTCTCCGGCGGCGCGAGTGTCATCGAGGTGGACGTCGCGCATGCGCCGCGCCACGGACCGTCCCGTTACTCACCTCTTCGCCTGACGCGGCTCGCCCTCCACGTCATGGCCGGCTACTGGCCGCAACCCATCCAGTGGATCGGCGTGCTCCTGGGCTCGGTGTCGTCGCTTCTCGCCTTCGGGCTTGGTGTCTACGGGATCGTGTTTTGGATCGGCGAGTCGAACTTCCCGGGTCCCCTCTTCGGCGGCGTTGCAATCCTGTCCGTCCTCGGCATCCAGGGCTTCATCTTGGCGCTGATCGGCGAGTACCTCGGCCGCATCCAGCGCGACGTCGAGGGCCGCCCCATCTACACGATCGATCGTGAGTTTTAGCCCCGCGCGAAAGCTTCGCTTTCGCGCGGATTTAGTACGCCGCTTCGCGGGGAACGTGCGCGGGCGGAGCCCGCGCACTCTTGTTTGGGTTGTTGCTGGCGAGTGATGTCAACCGCGGGGGTGGCGGCGCGCAGCGTCGCCACCCCCTTAAGTTCGCCTCCAGCTAAGCCCGGCTTCGCCTGGTCTTAGCTTCCGGCCTATGGCCAACGGCAGGTTGGGAGCCTCAAACCCCGCCTTGTCCTGACGTTTGCTCGGTCAAGGAGCGGCGGCGAGGATCGCCTCCTTCAATTCGTCGTGGAGTGCGCCTTTCGTCAGCAATGCGACGGCGCCGGCTTCGCGTGCCTGCTCCGCGAGATTGGGCTCGTCTAGACCGGTGACGAGGATCACCCGTGTCTCCGGACTTCGCTTGCGTAGGCGGCGTGCAGTCTCCAGGCCGTCGATCTCGGGCATGCGCACGTCGATCACCGCGACTTCAGCCTCCTGCGACACTGCGAGCTCGATGGCGGTTCGGCCGTCCCCCGCGGTTCCGATCACGCTCAGCCGGTCGTCATGGCCGAGCAACAGCGCGAGCGCGTCGACGAACAGGCGATGATCGTCGACGATCACCACCCGTACGGGAGTGGCTACGAAATCTCTGGGCATGCTCCTGGGACCTGGGAGTTTTCCTCACTTCCCCGGAAGGGACCAGGGTACAAACACGTAGTCTCCCGGCGTGGCCAAACGCGTTCTCGTCACAGGCGGGGCGGGATTCATCTCGTCCAACTTCATCCACCACCTCCTGGCGAAGACGCCGTACGAAGTCGTGTCTCTCGACGCACTCACGTATGCGGGCAATCTTGACAACCTGGACGGTGCCATGTCGCACGAACGGCTCTCATTTGTTCAGGGGGACATCCGAGACGCCGACCTCGTGCGCGACATCGTCGCCGAGGTGGACGTGATCGTGAACGCCGCGGCCGAATCGCACGTCGAGAAGTCGATCGAAGAGGGCGCCCGTGAATTCGTCACGACGAATGTCGAGGGGACACAGATTCTCCTCGATGCGATCCGCGAGGCCCCGGTCGAGCGGTTCATCCTGTTCTCGTCGAGCGAGGTCTACGGTACTGCGGAGTCCGCGCCCATGGACGAAGAGCATCCGATCAATCCGCGGAGCCCGTACGCGGCCACGAAGGCCGGCGCCGACCGTCTCGCCTACTCGTACTTCGTCACCTATGGGCTTCCCGTCGTGATCGTGAGGCCGTTCAACAACTACGGCCCGCGCCAGCATCCGGAGAAGGTCGTTCCGAGGTTCATCACCCAGGCGCTGCAGGACCGTCCGTTGACCATCCACGGAGACGGCCACGCGAGCCGTGACTGGCTCTATGTCGACGACGACGCGGAGGCGATCGAGGCCGTGATCGCGGCGCCGCTCGACAACGTGGCGGGCGAAGTGCTGAACGTGGCGACGGGCGTCGACATCTCGGTCACCGACATCGCGGACGCCGTGCTCGAGGCGCTCGGGAAGCCGTCGTCGCTGAAGACCTTCGTGACCGAGCGACTCGGGCAAGTCGACCGGCACATCGGCTCGACGGACAAGATGGAGCGCCTCACCGGCTGGCGGGCGCGCACGTCGTTCGAGGAAGGTCTCGCGCGCACCATCGCGTGGTACCGCGAAAATGAGGTGTGGTGGCGGGGGATCCTTCAGAGCGAAGCCGAGGCAGGCGTCTCCTCGTCCTAGGCGCCGGGCCGGCCCAGCTGGGCCTGCTCGCCGCGGCGCGTGCACGTGAACTGCACGTGATCGCGCTCGACCGCGACCCCTCCGCTCCCGGCTTCCGGTACGCCGACCGTCGGGCAATCGTCTCGACGGAGGACGAGTCGGGCATCGAGCGGCTGGCGAGCGCGGAGCGCGTGGACGGGCTGATTGCGCCGGGCATCGACTGGCCGGTCGCGATCGCGGCGCGGATCGCGGAACGGCTCGGCCTGCCGCATCCGATCTCGCCCGAGACCGCCGCGTTGTCGACGTCCAAGCTGCGCCAGCGCGAGCGCTTCGCCGAGGCCGGCGTACCGCAGCCGGCGTACGAGATCGGCTCCGGGGCGGCGGAGGCGACAGCGGCGGCGGAACGGATCGGCTTTCCGTGTGTGATCAAGGCGCCCGACCGTCAGGGACAGCGGGGGCTCACGCTCGTTCGAGCCGCCCAGGACGTCGCCGAAGCCGTGCGTGTCGCGCTCGACGCGTCCCGAACGGCCACGTTGCTGGTCGAGGAACACGTCCCGGGCCTCGAAGTGACCGTCAATGCATTCTCCGCCGGTGGGCACTTCTACCCGCTGACGGTGACCGACCGGCTGACCGCGCCGCTGCCCGCTTTCGGCGTCGCACTGACGCACGCCTGGCCCAGCGAGCTCGAACCGATGGCGATCGGCACAGTCGTCGAGGCCGCGGCCGCCGCGGCGGCCGCTGTGGGCATCGAGAACGGGCCGAGCTACACGCAGGTGCTCGTCGGGCCGGAAGGTCCGCGCGTCGGCGAGCTCGCTGCCCGTCTGGGCGGTGGGCACGACGCGGAGCTCTGCCGCGTCGCGCTCGGAGTCGATCTGAACGGGGCGGCCCTTTCGGCTGCGCTCGGCGAGGAGGTCCCCGCTACGAGCCTCGCGCCGGTGGCGCGTGTCGGTGGCGCCTGCGTCCGCTTTCTCGTCGCGCCGCCCGGTGCGTTGCGCGAGGTGACGGGCATCGAGGAGGCCTTTGCTCAGGAAGGCATCCGCGGCATTCGGATCTACCGCCGCCCGGGCCACCGTTTCGAGGAGTTTCGCCGTGGAGCGGACCGGGCCGGAGCGATCCTGGCCGTGGGCAAGAGCCGCGAGCAGGCGCTCGAGCGCGCTTCGCGGGCTGAAGAGACAATCCGATTCGAGACCGATGTCGAAGCTCTCGTCTGATACCCGAAGGAAAACGATGCTCGGCTTCCAGCCGCCGGCGATCGGCGACGAGGAGATTGCCGCCGTTGCGGAGACGCTGCGTTCCGGCTGGCTGACAACCGGGCCCCGCGCCGCCGAGCTCGAGCGGCGGATGGCGGAGTACCTAGAGGCGGAGCACGTGCTCGCGCTTGCCTCCGGCACGGCGGCCCTCCACCTGGCACTCGTCGCACTCGGCGTCGGGCCGGGGGACGAGGTGGTCACGACGACGATCACCTGGCCGGCAACCGTGAACGTGATCCTGCACAGCGGCGCGACGCCGGTCTTCGTCGATGTGCTCGAGGGCGACCTCAACATCGACCCAGGTCTGGCGGCAGGCGCCGTCACCGAAAGGACGAAGGCGATCGTCCCGGTCGACCTCGCGGGACAACCGGCCGATCTCGATCCGCTGCTCGAGCTGGGAGTCCCGCTGGTCGAGGACGCCGCTCACGCGGCTGAGAGCTGGTATCGCGGGCGGAAGGTCGGCTCGATCGCAGACGTGACGTGCTTCTCGCTCTACGCGACGAAGAACATCGCTGCGGGCGAGGGAGGTTTGATCGCGACGAACCGCGACGAGGTCGCTCAGGCAGTGCGCGATCTGCGGCTGATGCGGCGCGGCGACGGTTCGCGCTACGACATCACGGTGCCGGGGTACAAGGCGAATCTCTCAGATGTGCTCGCCGCGATCGCGCTCTGCCAGCTCGACAAGGCCGAACGGCACGCCGAGATCCGGCGCCGGCAATTCGCTGCGTATGACGAGGCCGTTGCCGAGCTACCTGGAATCACGCCGCTCACCCGCGACGACCGCGACGTGCACGCGCTGCACCTGTACGTGGTCCGTGTCGATCCGGAGTCTGCGGGCGCGACGCGCGACGAGTTCCAGCGCGCGCTCGCCGAAGAGAACATCGCCACGTCGATTCACTTTCTCCCCGTGCACAAGCTGACGCTCTATCGGGAGCGATTCCCCGATCAGCCGCCGTTGCCGGTGGCGGAGCGGGCCGGCGACGAGATCCTCTCGCTGCCGTTGTCGCCGGCGCACTCCGACGACGACATCGCCGACGCCGTCGCTGCATTGCGCCGCGTGCACGAGCGCTTCACGGGATGACGCGCAGGCGTTTCGTCAGGATCCTCCTGACGCTGGCAGTCAGCGGCGGCTGTCTTGCTTACATCCTCTGGCAGCTCAACGTGCGGCGGACGGCGCACATCCTCGTCCACTCCGATCTCGGCTGGTTCGCGGGCGCCGTGCTCGTGATGCTCGCGGGCGTGCCGCCGATGGCGTATCGATGGCAGAAGCTCCTCGAGGCACGGGGGATTCGCGAGCGCCTCTCCTGGCTGATGCGCTCCTACCTCGTCTCGTACACGGCCGGCCAGGTTCTCCCGACCGCCGTCGGAGGTGATGCCTCACGCGTCTACGAGAGCGCGCGCCGCCATCCGGGCAGGCTCGGCGACCTGACGGCGATCGTCCTGCTCGAACGCGCGCTCGGCGGGGTTGCGACTCTCGTCCTTGCGGCGATCGGTTTCGCGCTCGCCGTCGGTCGGTACGACGTCGGCCCCTATCTGTGGATCGAGGGCGCGTTCGTCCTCGGCACGATCGTCCTCGGGGTCCTGTTCTTCTCGCACCGCGCGCGCGGGCCGCTTCGCCGGTTCGTCCCGTTCTTGCGTCGTCTGCGCGTCGAGCGGCCGCTGCGTGCGCTCTACGAGGGCGTGCACGTGTTCCGCCGGCACGTCCGCCTGATGGCGTGGATCTCACTGCTCACCCTGGGCGTACAGGCAGTGCGCGTTCTGGCGATCTGGATGGCCGGCCGGTCGGTCGGGATCGAGCTTTCGCCGCGTCCCTACTACGTGATGGGCCCGCTGCTCTTCCTCGTCATCCTCGTGCCGTTCACGATCAACGGGCTGGCGGTGCGCGAGGCGTTCTTCGTCAGCTTCCTGACCCAGCTCGGCGTCGACAAGGAGTCAGCGCTCGCCTGCGGCTTCTTGTTTTTCGTCGTGACGATTGCGCTTGCGCTCCCGGGAGCCGTGATCCTCGGCGTCGAGAACCTCCGTGGGGTAGCGAGACCGCGAGCGTCGGAGCTGAGATAGCCTCAGCCGCGGCCATGCGCGTTCTCATCACCGGCGGCGCCGGCTTCATCGGCTCGCATCTCGCCGACCTGCTGCTCGCCGACGGGCATCAGGTCCGCGCTCTCGACAACCTCGACCTGCAGGTCCATCCGGCTGGGGAGCGGCCCGACTACCTCGACGGCGACGTCGAGCTGCTGGTCGGCGACGTCCGGGACCACGACGCCGTCCGGCAGGCGCTCGACGGCGTGGACGCCGTGGTGCACTTCGCCGCGGCGGTCGGCGTGGGCCAGTCGATGTACGAGATCGAGCGCTACACGTCGATCAACGCGATCGGCGCCGCGGTGCTGCTGGAAGAGGTCGTCGAGCGCCGCGACGAGATCGGCAAGCTACTCGTCGCCTCGTCGATGTCGATCTACGGCGAAGGCCAGTACCGCAACCCACGGACGGGCGAGTCGGGGCTCGCGCCCGGTGTGCGGCCGGAGACGCAGCTTGCCGCGCGCAACTGGGACGTCCTCGCCGACGACGGCACGCCGCTCGAGCCCGAGCCGACAGCGGAGACGAAGCTTCTGCGGCCGACCTCCATCTACGCGATCGGCAAGCGCGACCACGAGGAGATGGTGCTCGCCGTCGGCGCCGCCTACGGGATTCCCGCGGTTGCGCTCCGGTTCTTCAACGTCTACGGCGAACGGCAGGCGCTCTCCAATCCCTACACGGGCGTCGCTGCGATCTTCTCGTCGCGCTTGCTGAACGACCGCGCGCCGCTCGTCTTCGAGGATGGGAGCCAGACGCGCGACTTCGTCGACGTGCGCGATATCGCACGCTGCTGCGCTCTCGCGCTGCGACACGGCGGCGCCGACGGGCGGACGCTGAACGTCGGCACCGGCAGGCCGACGTCGATCGCCGACGTCGCCCAGGTGATCGCGCGCGGGCTCGGCAAGGAGATCGAGCCGGAGGTCGTGAACGAGTTTCGCGCAGGCGACATCCGCCATTGCTACGCCGACACGCAACTCGCCAACGAGCTGCTCGGCTTCCGGGCGGAGATTCCGTTCGAGGCCGGAATGCAGGAGTTGCTCGCGTGGCTCGAGGGGCAAGAGGCGGCAGACACGGTTGACGCGGCGCGCGAGGCGCTCGTGGCGCGCGGCCTCGCCCGTTAGTGCCCGATCTCAGCGTCTCGATCGTCAACACCAACAGCCGCGAGCTTCTGCTTGCCTGTCTCGCGTCGCTCGCCGGAACGGCTGCGGAGATCGTTGTGCTCGACAACGCCTCCGAGGACGATTCCGCCGCCGCCGTGCGCGATCGCTTTCCCGACGTGCGCGTGATCGCTCAGGCCGAGCGCGCGGGGTTCGGCGCGAATCACAACACCGTCATCCGCGCGACGACCCAACGCTACGTCTACGTGCTGAACGAGGACACGACGGCAGGCGACTGGGGTTTCGAGGCGCTGACGTCGTATCTCGACGCTCACTCGCGGGTGGCGGCGCTCGGCCCGCGGCTCGTCTACCCCGACGGACGCCTGCAGGATTCGGCCTGGAGGTTTCCGACACCGCTCGTGAGCACTCTCTCGCTACCGACGCTCGGCAGGCTCGGTGTGACGCAGTCGCGTGGAGACGCACCGCGGCCGGTCGACTGGGTGATGGGTGCCGCAGTCGTGCTGCGGAGAGAGGCGCTCGAGCAGGTCGGGTTGTTCGACGAGGACTTCTTTCTCTATTCGGAAGAGGTCGACCTTCAGGCGCGGCTGCATCACGCCGGCTGGGACGTGCACTACTTCCCGGCCGTGACGGTCGTGCACCACGAGTCGCAGTTCAGCGCCGAGATCCCGGAGCGGCGGATCAACGAGATGTGGCGCAGCCGCCACCTCTATTGGCGGAAGCATCACAGCCCCACGGGTGCGCGCGTCGCGGCACTTGCGACCGGTGCCCAGTACGCGGCGCGCGCGGCGATGTCTTCGATCGCAAGACCAGCCGACCCGGGACGCCGAGCGCGCATGCGCCTGCACGCACACGATGCCTGGCGCGTCACCGGGCCCGGCTTGCGCGAATTGGCGGATGATTGGAACGGCCGTGTGGGCACTGCGCCGCAGCGCTAGCGGCGCGCCGATCCTGCTGCTGTCGCTGCCCCTGCTCGGGGTCGCTCGCCTGCTGCCGGAGAACGGCTTTGGTCTGTGGCTCCGCCTGGTCGCCGCCTCGCTCGTGCTGCTGCTGCCGGGCGCGCTCTTAGCGCGTGCCCTGCACCTGCGCGGCGCGTCGGCGACCGTCGCGTGGGGGCTCGGGGCGCTCGGGCCGGCGCTGCTCCTCGTCTTCGTGGTGCACAGCTCGATCCTGCTCGCGCTCGCCGTGCTTGGCGTCGTCGGCGTCGTTGCGCTTCCGTTCGCCCTCCGTGTCGTCTCGGGGCCGCCTGCATGGGACACGCTCGTGGTCGCGTTCTGCGGGCTCGCGTTCGGAATCGCGCTCTGGCATGTGGCGGGTGTCGTCAGCGGCGACGCGCTCTTCCATCTCGGCCGGGTGCAGAAGCTCTACTCGTTCGGCGACCTGCACGTCCGTTCGGTGGACGAGTTCGCCGACGGTGGGCTCCATCCGGGGTATGCCTTCCCGCTCTGGCACGCATTCCTCGCCCTCGTGGCCAAGGTCGGCGGCGTGGGGCCGGCGGAAGTGATGCTGCACGAGCCCAGTGCGATCGTTCCGGTTGCGTTCGCCGTCGTCTACGAGGCGGGCCTCGCATTGTTTCGCTCGGCCTGGCTCGGTGCAGCTGTGCTGACGACCGCTGTCTCAGTCGTTGCGCTGGCGCCGGGCCACGGAGGGTCCTTCGCCTTGCTCAGCCAGCCCGGGACCCTCGACCGCCATGTCCTGGTGGCCGCAGCTCTCACGCTCTTCTTCCTCTTCCTGCGCCATCCGGGGTGGGCGCTCGGTCTCTCGCTCGCGGCGATCGGCGTCGAGGTGCTGCTCGTGCACACGAGCACCGCCGTCTTCCTCGGCGTGCCGCTGCTCGGTTTCGCCGTTGCACGCGCGCTTCTGACTCGTAGCGATGCACGGAGCTCCGCCACGGGCCTCGCGGCGCTCTTCCTGCCGGCCGGTGCTGCCCTCGCCTGGCTCCTGCCGCTGGTCCGCGAAACGAAATCGCACTCGCCGCCGCGAGGTGAGCTGGAGCGCGCGTTTGCGAAATACCGAGGTGAGCTGGACGTCGACGCGTTGCATCACTACGCGCTTCGTCCCGAGGTCGTCTCGCGTGCCGGCGCAGTCGCGGTGGCCGGGCTCGTCCTCGTCCCGCTCGGCGCATTCGCCGCGCGGCAGCGCTGGGCGGCCTTCGTCCTCGGCGGAACGCTCGCCGTGCTCGTAATCGAGCTCTTGCCCTGGGTCTTCCCGCACTTCGCGGACGCGGTCTCGATCTCACAGGCGCGGCGCCTGGCGGGCTTCGTCCCGATTCCGTTTGCGCTCGCCGGTGGAGCGGCCGTCCTCACCGGAATGGTGGGCTTGCTCGTGCTTCCTGCGGCGCTCGGCGCGGGCATTGCCCTGCAGCTCGCGTTTCCCGGCGACTTCGGGCCCGGGCTGCACGAGGGCGGTCCTGCGCTCGCGACCTGGATCGCGGCAATCGGAGCCGTGGCCGCGATCCTCGTCGGACTGCTGCGCGAGCGCAGGATCGAGGCACGGACCTGGATCGTCACAGCCGCGGTCGCGCTCTTCTGCATCCCTGTTGCGGTGCACGGATTTGGCGAGTGGTCGCCGGCGGCTTCGGTGGATCGGCACGCGCTGACGCCCGGTCTCCTGCACGCTCTGCGCACGAAGGTGCCGGAGCGCGCCATCGTCTTCTCCGATCTCGAGACCAGCTACCGGATCGGTGCGTACGCGCCCGTCTATGTCGCGGCCGCGCCGCCTGCCCATGTGGCCGACACGCCTTCGAACCACCCCTACAGACGCCGACTTGCCGTCAACCGCTTCTTCGACACGGGCGACCTCTCGATCCTCGATCGCTTCCATGCCGACTGGCTCGTCGTCGACAAGCGCCGGTTCCAGATCCGGCCGCCGTGGCAGCTGGTCTACGAGGACGAGCGCTACGCGCTCTACCATCGGCCTTAGTGCCCCTACAGGGAATGTCCTCCGGCTTCTGGCCCGCGATCACGCGGCGCCAGAGTCCACCCTCGCCCTTAGCAAGGCAGACCAGCCTTGCTGCGGTTGAGTGCGGCCTCTGGCTTGGTGCTTGCGACCCAGGAGCGCGCCAACATCCCCTGCAGGGGCACTGATGAAGGTGTTGCTCGTGACCATGTACTTCCCGCCCTCTGGAGGCGGCGGTGTGCAACGGCCGCTCAAGTTCGCAACGCATCTGCCCGCCCAGGGAATCGAGACGCACGTCCTCGCGCCCGACGATGCGAAATGGATTCATTCCGACCCGGAGCTCGTGGCCCCGACACAGGCCTGGATCCACCGGGCCCGCTATCTGGGCCCACGCTCGCGCAAGCTCGCGGACGAGTTGCACGGGCGCCACGGGCTCGACCGGCTGTCGCGTCAGGCGCGTTCGCTGTCTCGTCGTGTTTTGGTGCCGGACGAGAACGTGGGCTGGAACCTGACCGCGATTCCTGCCGCGGTTCGCATTGCCCGGGCAGAAGGCATCGACGTCGTGCTGACGACATCGCCGCCGAACTCTGTGCATCTCGTCGGGGCCGCGGTGAAGCGCATCACCGGTGCGCGCTGGGTGGCAGATCTCCGCGATTCGGTCGGCGCGCATCCGCACCGTCGCGTCGAGCGGGCGTCCGTGCGTGCGAAGGAGAAGGTGAGCGAGTCCGTCGCGCGTCTGGTGGCACGCCAGGCCGACGTCATCGTCGCCGCTTCCGAGGCCATTGCCGAGGAAGCACGCGCGCTCGAACCGGCCGGGGTCGTGACGACGATCCTCAACGGCGCCGACTTCGACGACTTCGCCGGGCTGGAATACAGCCGCGGAGACCGCTTCAGGATCACGCACACCGGCAGCTTCTTCGGGAAGCGGGATCCGAGGCCGTTCCTGACCGCCCTTGCGGAGTCGGGGCTCGAGGACGTCGTTGCGCGTTTCGTCGGCGACTTCCGCGTAGCCGATCGAGAGTGGGCCGAGTCGCTCGGGCTCGGCAACAGGCTGGAGCTGCACCCGTACGTGCCGCGCCGCCGGTCGCTCGCCTTGCAACGAGACTCCGATGTGCTTCTCCTGCTCATCCCTGAGGCGGGCGGACGCGGTCAGGGAGTCCTGTCGGGGAAGGTGTTCGAATACCTCGCCGCCGAGCGGCCGATCCTGGCCGCGGTGCCGCCCGACGGCGCGGCGGCCGACTTGATCCGCGAGACCGGAGCCGGCGTCGTGGCGGCGGCGGACGACGTCCCGGCGCTGACGGCGGCGCTCTCCGAGCTCCACGCAAGGTGGCAGGCCGGAACGCTGAACGGGACGCCGTTGTCTGCGGACGACCGCGAGCGCCTCGGCCGCGCGGCGCGGGTCGAGGAGCTTGCCGAGGTGCTGCGGGGGCTGGCATGAAGATCACCGGCACGCTCTTCCTCGCGACGCTCCTTTGCGTCACCTGGGAGAAGGTGCACTGGAACGTCGCGGGCGCGGTCGGGCTCACAGACGTGCTCACCGTCATGTTCCTCGTCGCGTTCGCGCTCGAGTGGGGCCGTCCCCGCTTTCCTCGCACGACGGTCACGGTGCTCGCCATCTTCGGGGCGCTGCTCGTGATCTACCTGATCGGCTTCTTCAACATCGAGACGAAGCAGTCGCTCGACCAGTGGGGCAAGGGCATGGTGAAGTTCGTTCTGCACTTCCTCTTCCTGGGTGCGGGCGTCGCCTACCTCGCGCGCAGGTCAACGCTCTTCTACTGGAAGGCTGTCGCAGCGCTCACCTTCGGCCTCGTCGTCAACGGCGTGTACGGCGTGCTGCAGTTGCTCGCTGCGCGAGCCGGCACGAATCTGGATCAGGTTCTGTTGTCGCCGCTGACAGGCGGCGCCAGCTCGATCAACGTCTACGGCGCGATCGGCGGCACTGCCGTCTACAGGCCGAACGCGCTCACGACCGATCCGAACCACCTCGCCGTGATGCTCTGCATCCCGCTCCTGACGCTGTTGCCGCTGTATCTGCGGCTGGAGCGAGGACATCGGCTGCGCGTACCGCTCGCCCTCGCGCTCGGCTTCCTCTTCCTCGTGATGCTCTCGACGCTCTCGCGCAGCGGGGCGCTCGGACTGGTCGTGGGGCTGCTCGTGCTCGCGATCCCGTATCGGCGGCGGCTCGTGTCGCGCGCACTGCTCGTCCCGCTCGGCGCCGTTGCCGCACTCCTCGTTGCCGTCGTGTGGAGCCGCCGGCACTACTTCGAAGTACTGCTGAAATCGCGAGTGCAGACGGGCGGCAGCTCGGAAAGCGCTCACTTCGCCGTCTACGACTTCGTGCCACAGGTCATCCATTCCCACCCGCTGTTCGGCCTCGGACTGAACACGTTCTCCGTCTACTACGAGTTCGTCACGGGCAAGTCGAACTGGGGGCCCCACTCGTTCTACGTGGCGTTGATCGTCGAGACGGGACTTGTCGGGTCGGTGGCGTTCCTGCTCTTCCTGCGCTACCTCTTCCTGCGCCTGCGCGCGGCCCGGGCGCTGGGCCGGCAGTTGGCGTTGGAAGGGCTCGCGATTGCACGGCGCGTGCGTCCACTGGCCTGGGGAATGACCGCCGCGCTCGCCGGAACGATGGCGGCGAACTTCTTCTACCTGACGATGCAGTTCTATTACTTCTACGCGTTCGCGGTGCTCGTGCTCTCGTTACCGATCGTCTTCGGACGTGCGGCGCCTCGGTGATGGCCGTGTCGTCCCTGCGGCTTGCGTCGGCGATCGTCTGGATAACGACCGCGCTGTTCCTGCTCGCTGTGCTCTTCGTCGCGTTGGTGATACCGATACATGCACAGGACGCGCTGACGTTCGGCGAATGGTCGCGGCTCGTGTCCCAGCACTGGCATCTCCGTTACGCGGCGGCGACTGGCCAGGAGTACGGGCGTCCGCTCTTCTATGTCCTGCAGGGCTGGGTCTGGGGCATCTTCGGATACGCGGAGCCCTTGGGGCGGGTGCTGAGCGGGCTGTTCTCGGTGCTTCTGCTCGGCTCGGTCGTTTGGCTCGTGCGCGACCGCGACTGGGGCTCGCTCGCGGGCCTGCTGGCGGCATTCGCTCTGATTTCGTCGCCCGTCTTCGCCGCTCAGGCAGTGTCGGGTCTGACCGACATCCCGGTTGCCGCTCTCGTCGCCCTGGCCGGTGCGCTGGTGTGGGGGAGGCGGCCGGCGCCAGCTCGCGCCGTCGCGATCGGAGTCGTCGCGGCGCTTGCCATGCTCGCCAAGCCAAGTGCGCTCCTGGCTCTCATCGGCCTGGCGCTGGCTCAGCTTCTACTCGGCGAATCCTGGCGTTCGCGGCTGCTGTACCGAGTCGCGCCGCTCGGTGCCGGCATCGGCCTCGGATTGCTCTACGACTTCGTCCAGGCCCGCTATGTCCACCAAGGGCTCCGGACCTTCCTCCAGGCGGGCGTCAACTCCGACTACTACCGCACGCTTGCCGACGAGGCACGCCGCTACGCGCTTCTCGACGGGAACTGGTTCGGTGATGGCCTCCGGGTCGCGGTGTTCTTTGCACTCATCTATGCGGTTCTACGGCTTGTGGGCGTCAGTCACCGGCTCTGCGTCGCGGTCGGAGTCCCATTCGCACTGTTCGCATCCTGGCTCGGGCCCTGGCTCGCGGCGCGGGAGTCAGACGGCACGGTCGGCTCGTTCCATTCAGTCGGCGCCGCGCTCGCGGCGCTCGGAACCGCAGCATTTCTTCTCTTCGGGTTGGGATCGCGCGACGGCGCCGTCGTGTCACGCGGCGAGCTGGCGCGACTCGGGATCTGGGCGATCCCAACGGCGGCAGCGTGGGCCTTGTACGGAGCGTACGACTTCCGGCTGCTCGCGCCGGCTTGGCCGCCGCTGCTCGCGCTCGTCGCGCTGACCGCGCTACCGGCCGCGAAGACGCTAGCCCGTCGAGGCGCAGTCGCTCTTGCGATCCCATTCGCGCTGTTCGCAATCGTCGTGGCGGAGAACGTCTACAACCTCGACGGTCTGCAGAAGTCGGGCTGGAGCGAAGTGCGCAGGACGCCGAGTGGCGATTGGCTCGACAAGTCGACGATGCGCGCGATCGTGATGCCGGCATTCAGTCGCGCGCTCGCGGCCGTTCGCCCGCAGATGCGTCCCGGGGACCTCTTGATGTCGCCGGAAGGAGCCTTCCGGTTTTTCTTCCCCGGACACGTCGAGCAGTCATACCCGAACAACTGCAACGACCTCCATCGGTTTCGCGTGTTCGTCTTGACCACGGACGAAGGCAGCAAGCGCTACATGGAGCAGTTTCTCCACGTTTCCGGCGAGCCGTCGTTCTGGGCGGCGTGCAAACAGCCGCGCCTGAAGCAGCTCACCGATGGGTCGGAGGGCTACGCCGTCTTCCGCGTGGGAGCTTGATGCGAGTCGCCGTCCTCACGACGTCGTACCCGCGCTTCCGGGCTGATGTTGCGGGCCGCTTCATAGCCGATGCCGTGCAACACGTACGCGCGCGCGGACTCGAGGTCGAGGTCGTCGAGCCGTCGCAGTTCCGCCACTACGGGATCGCCTACGGGCACGGCATCGTCGCCAACCTGCGCCGACGTCCATGGCTCGCGCTCTTGCTGCCGGCGCTGCTGACGAGCTTCGTCCGGGCAGCGCGGCGTACCGAGGCCGATCTCATTCATGCGCACTGGCTCCCCGCCGGCTGGGTCGCAGCCCGGACCGGCAGACCGTACGTCGTCCAGGTCTGGGGGACGGACCTGGAGCTCGCGCGCCGTGCGCCGTGGCTGGCGCGCCCCGTGCTACGGCACGCGCGGCTGGTGATCGCGGCCTCGAACGACCTCGCCGACGCCGCTCGCGCACTCGGCGCTCGTGAGGTTCGCGTGATTCCGAGCGGGGTTGAGCTGCCTGCCGACGTCGGTGAAGAAGCCGACCCGCCGGAGGTTCTCTACGCCGGTCGTCTCTCTGCCGAGAAGGGCGTGCTCGAGCTCGTCGCTGCGGCCACAGCAATGAACCTCGTCGTGGCAGGAGACGGTCCGCTCCGCCGCCAAGTCCGGCAGGCTCGAGGTTTCCTTCCCCCCGCCGAGCTCCAGGCTCTGTACGCGCGAGCCGCCGTCGTCGCGTGCCCTTCCAGGCGCGAAGGTTTCGGTGTCGCCTGCCTCGAGGCGATGGCACACGCCCGCCCTGTAGTCGCGACGAACGTCGGCGGCCTCCGCGACCTGGTCGTCGACGGGGAGACGGGGATCGTCGTCCCGCCTCGCGACCCACTCGCGTTGCGGACTGCCCTCGAGCACCTGCTCGCCGATCGCGAGCTACGCCAACGTCTGGGAGCCGCCGGACGCGAGCGCGCACGAAGACATTTCTCATGGGATGCGGTCACCGACGCCACGCTCTCCGCGTACTCCGAGGCCACGGGGAGAATGGTCGCGTGAGGAGAGCATTCATCACGGGAATCGGGGGCCAGGACGGCTCTTACCTGGCCGAGCTTCTCATCGAAGCCGGTTACGTGGTCACCGGGCTCGTACGCCCGGGCGCGGAGCACTACCCGAACCTAGAACCACTACAGGACAGCGTCGAGCTGCTCGAGGCCGACCTACTCGACCGGGACTCCCTGGCAAGGGCCCTCGAGGCTGCAAGGCCGGACGAGGTCTACAACCTTGCCGCGCCGTCGTTCGTCCCTGCCTCATGGGACCGCCCCGTCAACACGGCCGAGTTCGCCGCGGTTGGCGCAACCTCGCTGCTCGAAGCGATCCGCGCCGAAGACCCGGCCATCCGCTTCTACCAAGCCTCCTCGAGCGAAATCTTCGGCGAGCCTCGCGAGAGTCCGCAGACCGAGCAGACTCCTCTGCAGCCGGTAACGCCGTACGGCGTCGCGAAGGCCTACGCGCATTTCATCGTGCATTCCTATCGTCGCCAGTACGGTCTCTTCGCCTGCTCCGGCATCCTCTACAACCACGAGTCGCCGCGACGACCATTGCAGTTCCTGCCGCGCAAGGTCGCGCACGGCGCCGCGGCGATCTCGCTCGGTCTCCAAGACGAGCTCGTGTTGGGCGATCTCGACGCGCGCCGTGACTGGGGCTATGCGGGTGACTACGTGCGCGCGATGTGGCTGATGCTGCAGCAGGACGAGGCCGGGGACTACGTCGTCGCATCCGGTGAAGACCACTCGGTCCGTGAGCTCGTCGAGTGCGCCTTCGGTCACGTAGGGCTCGACTGGCACGACCACGTGCGCGTGGATCCCGCGCTTCAGCGCGGTGCAGCCGAGCTTCACCGGCTGGTCGGCGACCCGGCGCAGGCGCACGACCGCCTCGGCTGGCGACGGGAGGCCGGTTTCGAGCAGCTCGTTCACCTGCTCGTCGATGCTGATCTAGAGAGCCTGCGCACTCTTGCCGGCGGGCCCACAACTAGCATGAAACGATGAGCGAGGACCGCCGGCTGACAATCGACGGTGTCGACATCCACGACGGCAGCTCGTGCTACGTCATCGCGGAGATCGGCAACAACCATCAGGGCAGTCTCGAGCAGGCGAAGCAGCTGATGGATGCCGCCAAGGAATGCGGGGTAAATGCCGTCAAGCTCCAGAAGCGCGCGAATCGCGCGCTTTACACGCGCGAGTTCTTCGACCAGCCCTACGAGAACGAGTCAAGCTTCGGGCGGACATACGGCGAGCATCGCGAGGCGCTCGAGCTCTCGGCGGTGGACTACGCGGGGCTGCAGGCCCATGCGCGGGGCGTCGGCATCACGTTCTTCGCCACTGCGTTCGACTTCGAGAGCGCCGACCTGCTTGCAGAGCTCGGTGTGCCGGCGTTCAAGTTCGCCTCCGGCGACATCCGTAACACACCGCTGCTGCGTCACGTGGCCGCGTTCGGGAAGCCGATGATTCTCTCCACCGGGGGCGCGGAGATGGCGGACGTCGAGCGCGCGGTCGAGGCGATCCTGCCGCTCAACGATCAGCTCTGCGTGCTGCAGTGCACCGCCGCCTATCCCGCCGATACGGGCGATCTGAACCTGAACGTCATCACGACGCTTCGCGAGCGGTTCCCGGGCCTCGTGATCGGGCTCTCCGATCATCAGAACGGCATCGCGATGGCGGTCGTGGCCTACATGCTCGGCGCCCGTGTCGTCGAGAAGCACTTCACTCTGAATCACGCGGCGAAGGGCACCGACCACGCGTTCTCGTTGATGCCCGAAGGGATGCGGAAGCTCGTGCGCGACCTGCAGCGCGTTCCCGATGCGCTCGGCGATGGGATCAAGCGCCCACTGGCGATCGAGGAGGCGCCGATCCGGAAGATGGGCAAAAAGCTCGTCGCCGGACGCGAGCTCGAGGTAGGGCACATCCTGGCGGCAGAGGACGTCGCGATCAAGTCTCCGGCTGACGGGGGCCTGCCGCCGTACGAGCTCGACCGCATCGTCGGCCTACGCCTGCGAAGGCGGTTGGCCCCGGACGAGAACCTCATGCTCGCCGACCTCGAGCCGGTCGAGGAACCGGTCGCGGCGCACGCAGCTCGGCGCCTGTGACCGAGCTCGGGCCGCTGCTCGAGCGGTTGCGGCTTGCAGTGTTCGACTTCGACGGTGTGTTCACGGACAACCGCGTCTGGGTGAACGAGGCGGGCGATGAGATTCTCGCATTCTCGCGGAGCGACGGTCTGGGCTTGCGGCGCTTGGAGGAGGTCGGCGTCCGTCCGCTGATCGTCTCGATGGAGCAGAGCCCGATCGTGAGCGCACGGGCCCGGAAACTCCGGGTCGACTGCGTGCAGGGAGTCGGGAACAAGCTCGCGGTCTCGCGTGAACGCACCGGCGAGCTCGGCGTCGCATTCGAGGACACCGCGTACGTCGGCAACGACATCAACGACGCCGAGTGCCTGCGTGCGGTGGGAGTTCCAGTCGTCCCGTC
Organism: Actinomycetota bacterium; assembly: GCA_005883355.1. Taxonomy (GTDB): domain Bacteria; phylum Actinomycetota; class Thermoleophilia; order Gaiellales; family Gaiellaceae; genus 3-1-20CM-4-69-9. The sequence goes on from VAXG01000038.1 coordinate 27,016, forward strand.
CGATGCGTGGCCCGAGGTCAAGCCGCTCGCGTGCTGGGTGCTCTCGCGGGCCGGTGGTGCCGGCTGCGTGAGAGAGTTCTGCGACGCGGTGTGGGAGGCTCAGCGTTGACACTGACCGATCTGTTCTCGCTCGACGGCCGGGTCGCCGTCGTGACCGGTGGTGCCGGCCAGGTCGGGGGCGAGATCGCACGCGGGCTGGCGGCGTGCGGAGCGAAGGTGGCGATCTTCGACCTCCTCGCCGCGCCGGAAGGCGACGGCGTGCGCAGCGTCGTCGTCGACGTCACGGATCGCGCCGCCATCGAACGTGCGACCGCCGAGCTCTCGGACGTCCCGCACATCCTCGTGAACGCCGCGGCCCTCGACTCGCCCCCGGACGCGCCGGCCGAAGAAGTTGGACCGTTCGAGGACTATCCGTCAGAGTCGTTCGACGAGGTGATGCAGGTGAACGTCAAGGGGACATTGTTCGCCTGCCAGGCGATCGGTGCGCGTATGGCAGCCAAGGGCCGCGGCTCGATCGTGAACGTGTCGTCGGTCTACGGCATGCTCTCGCCTGTACAGGAGCTCTACGACTTCCGGCGCGCGGACGGCGAGACGTTCTTCAAGCCGATCGCGTACTCGGTTTCGAAGTCCGCGCTGTACAACCTCACGCGTTACCTCGCCACGTACTGGGCCAAGAGCGGCGTGCGTGTGAACACGCTTACGCTTGCGGGCGTTTGGAACGACCAGCCGGCCGAGTTCGTCGACGCGTACACGGCGCGCATGCCGCTCGGCCGGATGGCCGAGGCGAAGGAGGTCGTCGGTCCCGTCGTCTTCCTGGCTTCCGATGCTTCGTCATACGTGACCGGCGCGAACGTCGTCGTCGACGGCGGCTGGTCGGCCTGGTGATCCCAAGAGAGGTTCAGAACCTCATCGACGGTCGCGCCGCTTCACCACAGGGCGGTGAGTGGTTCGAGAAGTGGCGACCGGACAACGGTGAGCTGCTCTGCACCGCGGCCCGGTCGCGTGGAGTCGACGTCGCAGCGGCAATTGCAGCGGCGACGCGGGCCAGAACGGAGTGGGCCGCCCGGACGCCGGTGGAGCGAGGAGAGATCGTTCGTGAACTCGCACTCGCACTCCACGCGAGGCGCGAGGAGGTGGCGGAGATCGTTGCGGCGGAGACCGGGAAGTCGATGCAGCTCGCGCTCGGCGAGACGGACGCGGCGGTGGAGATGGGCTTCTTCGTCGCGGGCGAAGGACGTCGCCTCTACGGGCGGACGACGACGTCGGCCGTGCCGAATCGCACCGTCATGGCGATCCGCCGTCCCGTCGGTGTCGCGGGCCTGATCGTCTCGTTCAACACGCCGCTGCCGAACTACGCGTGGAAGGTCTTTCCCGCGGTGTTCTGCGGCAATGCGGCGGTGCTCAAGCCGTCCGAGCACACTCCCGCCTCGGCAGCGTTCTTCGGCCAGCTCAGCAACGAGTTGCTGCCGCCGGGCGTGCTGAACGTCGTCCAGGGGCTCGGCCCCGAGGCCGGCCCGCCGCTCGTCGAGTCGCCCGACGTCGATCTCGTCAGCTTCACCGGCTCGGCGGAGACCGGAAGGTGGATCTCGGAACACGGTGGGCGCCGGTTGGCGAAGGTCGTGCTCGAGCTCGGCGGCAAGAACGCGCTCGTCGTCTGCGACGACGCCGACCTCGGCCGGGCCGTTGACTGGTCGCTGGCATCCGCGTTCTCGAACGCCGGGCAGCGCTGTGCCGCGGCGAGCCGGCTCGTGGTGTTCGACGCCGCCTACGACGAGTTTCGCGAGCGTTTCGTCGAAGGCGCGCGCAGCTACGAGACGGGGCCGGTGATCAGCGAGGCGAGCCTCGAGCGCATCCTCGCCGCCCTCGAGGGTGCCAACGTGGTGGTCGGCGGTGAGCGGCTCGAGCGTCCCGGCTGGTGGCTTGCTCCGACAGTGGTCGAAGACGTGCAGCCCGACGCGGCTCTCTCCGGCACGGAGCTCTTCGGCCCGGTTTCGATCCTCTATCGAGTCGCCGACCTGGAGGCTGCGATCGCGCTCGTCAACGACTCGCCGTACGGGCTGACGTCGGCGATCCACACGGCGAGCCTGCACCGGGCGATGCGCTTCGCCGACGAGGTCGAAGCGGGCGTCGTGGTCGTGAACGGCGGCACGCACGGCAGCGAGCCGCACATGGGCTTTGGCGGCGTCAAACAGTCCGGCACAGGATGGCGCGAGGCCGGGATCGAGGCGCTCGACGTCTACACGGAGTGGAAGTACGTCAACCTGATCACCGATCCGGCGAAGACGTGAGACTCGACTCTTCCCTCGACTCGACGCGTGCCTTCGACTCCGCCCGCGCCTGATCGAGGAGGTAGTCGAGAGACGGGCGGGGCTGAGCAGTCGCGAAGATCTGGTACGAGAACAGCTGTTTCCGCAGGCGGATCAGGCGTCGGTTCAGCCCTGAAAGCACAAGCCCGCTTTTCGCCTCACCAAGCGCGAGCCGGAACGGCGCCGGGACTCCGCGAAGAGCGACGATCTCGAAGCCCGCGCCGTCGAGAAGGCGCTTCAACGTGGCGAAGGTGAAGAGTCGGGTGTGCGTCAGGTCGAGAATGCCGCGCTTCCCGTAGTTGAACTGGCCGGTGAGTAGAAGGACGCGCGTGAGAGCAAACGCGATGTTTCCCGTGCTGAGCACGAGCCGGGCCTGTGGATTCAGCCTCATCGACTTCGCCAGAGTCTCCATGAATTGTTCAGGTGAGCGGAGGTGCTCGATTACGTCGAGCAGCAGCACATAATCGAATTCGCCCGGGTCGACAGGAAGCGGTGCCTCATCGAGGTCGTGGAGGTGGAAGGAGTGGAGCTCGACACCGTCTGCAAGGGGGAACAGGTCGACGCCGGTTACCTCGCAGCCCAGCTCGCGCAGTCGTGCGCCAAGATAGCCTCCTGCGCAGCCGAGGTCCAGCACGCGGCTACCCGGCGCAACCACCTCGAGGGCGAATGTATGCGGGCTGTCGAAATCGAGCCGGGACTCGTATTGGACGTTGCCCGCGGCAGGCGAGGTATCGAACTTGCGGTCGTAGAGGAGGCTCAGATCCTGGAGGCGCGCTCGGAGAGTGGTCCCGGCGACGTTCCACGCGTAGGCCAGGCCGTTCACCCTGCAGAGTTCTTCGCCGTAATAGGTGGGGATGGGCAGCTCCTTGATCCGCTGCTCCGCCAGTACGAGCTGAATGATGATTTCCGTGTCGAAGTGGAAATCGTTCGTGTTCAGGCTGAAAGGGATCCGGCGCAGCGCGTCCACCGAGTAGACCCGATAACCGGAGTGAAACTCGCTGAGTCGCAACCGCAAGAGGCGGTTCTGAGCGGCGGTTAGGATCTTGTTGCCGACGAACTTGTACAACGGCATCCCGCCACTGAGCGCGCCGCGGGACTCCATCATCCGCGACCCGAAGACCGCGTCCGCTTCTCCCTTTGCCAGCGGTTCGACGAGCCCGGGCAGACACTCCGGCGCGTATTGTCCGTCGCCGTGCACGAGCGCCACGAAGTCGAAGTCGCGTTCGATTGCGAAATGGAAGCCGATCTTCTGGTTGCCGCCGTACCCCTGATTGATCGGGTTGAAGAGCACATGCAGCTTGAACGGCAGCGTTTGCGAGCCGCGAACCTCTTCCCCGCGTTCGAAGGTTTGGTCGGGGGAGGAGTCGTCGATGACGAGGACTTCGACGTGGTAGTCGTCTGCGAGCCCGTGCGGTATGCGGGCGAGGACATCCTGGATCGTGCGCTCCGCGTTGTACGCGACGATGAAGATCAGCAGGCGCGGTCTCGTCTCGTGCGAGAGCGCGGTCTCGCGATC
>VAXG01000038.1:30965-80681 GCA_005883355.1 Actinomycetota bacterium
TCGCAGGGGCTGTCCCTGAGACATGGCTCTGGCGTCAGAACGGTGCGTCTTCGTGCTGTGGAGGGGCTTGAAGAGACCGTCGATCTGCTGCTCGTCACGGTGAAAGCGACCGGGCTCGATGACGCACTGGGGCGCATCGAGGCGACCCCCTCGGTGGTGCTGCCCTTGCTCAACGGCCTCGAACACGTCGACACCATCCGAAGCCGCCTCGATGGACGAGTGCTCGCCGGCAGCATCGGAAAGCTCGAGGCGTATCGCGACAGTCCGACGGAAGTCGTGCAGACGACCCCCGCGCCGTTGATCACGATCTTTCCCGAGGACGGCGCCGCCCACCTGCTGAGCGAAGCTGGGCTCGATGTCCGTGTCGGTGAGAGTGAGCAGGCGGTCCTTTGGGAGAAGACCGTCCGGCTTGCTCCCCTCGCGGCGGCGACGGCGATTACGCAAAAGGCCCTGGGCCAGCTGCGAACCGACAGCACATGGCGTTCCACCCTGTCGGCGGCGGTCGCCGAGGCGTGCGCGGTCGCGGCCGCCGACGGGGTCATCCTCGACGAGGGGGCCCAGTGGGAGATCCTTGACACGATGCCCGCCAGCGTGACGACCTCAACGGCACGAGACGCGGCTGCGGGACGCCCGACCGAACTCGACGCGATCCTCGGTGCCGTCGTGCGCGCGGCGAAGCGGCTCGAGGTCCGCGCCCCGACATTGGATCGCCTGCTGGCCGAAGCGGAGGACGCGTGCCGAGCGCAATCGCACTGATCCCCGCGCGCGCCGGCTCCGAGCGCGTCAAGGACAAGAACATCCGCCCGCTCGCGGGACACCCGCTGCTCGCCTACGCGATTGCGACCGCGCGTCAGGCCGGCATCTTCGACCGAGTCGTCTGCTCCACCGACAGCGGCAAGATTGCCGAGGTCGCGCAGCGGTACGGCGCAGACATCCCGTTCCTGCGTCCGTCCGAGCTCGCAACCTCTACCTCGCCGGACATCGAATGGCTGAAGTACACGCTCGAACAGCTCGGCGAGCACTACGACCTCTTCGCAATCGTCCGTGCAACCAATCCCTTCCGAGGACCCGACGTGCTGCAGCGAGGTCTTCAGCAACTACTGGCGACGCCGGAAGCCGACTCCATCCGCGCAGTCGAACTCGTGAAGCAGCACCCGGGGAAGATGTGGGTCGTCGACGGCAAGGTAATGCATCCGCTGCTCGAGCAGTCACATCTCGATGTCGCGTGGCACGCCGGCCAGTACCAGGCGCTGCCCGAGATCTACGTGCAGAACAGCGCCCTCGAGATGGCGTGGACGCGCGTCGTCTCGCAGACCGGAACGCGCGAGGGGCGAGTGGTGGCCCCGTTCTTCACGAAAAACCACGAAGGCTTCAACGTCGACGACGAGGAGGACTGGGCCCGCGCCCGTGCACTCGTCGACTCCGGCGAGGCCAGGTTGCCCGGAGTTGAGCGCCTGTCGCATCCGTATCCTGCCGCGGAATGAAGGTCGCGCAGCTCGAGACGCTCTTCTGCGACGCCGGTTGGCGTCCGTGGATCTTCCTCAAGGCGACGACGGACGACGGCGCGGTCGGCTGGGCCGAGATCACAGATTCTCACGGCTCTCCGCACGGGCTGGCGGGGATCGTCGAGGATCTCGCGCCGCACGTCGTCGGCCGAGATCCCCGCGCCGTTGAGCGGATCGTCTGGGATCTCTTCCGGGCAACCCGGCAGAGCCCGGGCTCGGTGATCCAGAAGGCGATCGGCGGGATCGAGAACGCGCTACTCGACCTCAAGGGCAAGACACTAGGGGTTCCGGTCTACGAGCTCTTCGGCGGACCGACGCGCGACGACGTCGACGTCTACTGGTCGCATTGCGGGACGACGCGCGCCCGCGCGTGGGAGGTCACCAACACGGAGAAACTCGCGTCGTACGAGGACGTCACCAAGCTCGGCGCCGAAGTCGTCGAGCGTGGCTTCAAGGCGTTCAAGACGAACATCGTCGTTCCCGGCAACGAGCCTCACGTGCTGATGCCCGGCTTCCACGGTGACGGGCTCGATCGCAATCCGTCACCCGAAATGGAGGACGCGCTGGTGCAGTTGCTCGATGCGTTCGCCGAAGGAACGCAAGGGCAGGCCGAGCCGATCGTCGACCTGAACTTCAACCTCACCGCCGAAGGCGTGCTCCGCATTGCACGCACGCTCGAAGATCACGACCTGATGTGGCTCGAAGTCGACGCCTTCGACCCGGTCTCGCTTGCGGCCGTTCGCAACGGCTCCGCGATCCCGATCTGCTCGGGTGAGAACCTGTACACGAACCGCGGCTTCCGTCCCTACTTCGAGGCGGGCGCCATGGACGTCGCGTCGGTGGACGTGATCTGGAACGGTTTCCACCAGGCGAAGAAGATCGCCGACCTCGCCGAGACGTTCGAGGTGAACTGCGCCCCGCACAACTATTACAGCCATCTCGCCACCTTCATCTCCGCGCAGTGGTGCGCCGCGATCCCGAATGTCCGGATCCTGGAAGTGGACGTCGACGATGTACCGTGGCGAGAGGAGCTCACCACGGCCGTGCCGGACATCCGCGCCGGACTGCTGACTGTTCCCTCGGCTCCCGGCTGGGGGGTGGACGTGAACGAAGACGTGCTGCGCGCACACCCGTGGCCCTAGGGCGCCTGGCGGGGAGAGCCCACGCGCTGGCAGGGCGTCTCCGGCGAAGAGCGCGCGCACCTGAGCTCGTGCGGCTGGCCGTGCCGGGAACGCAGCACTCGGTTCTCGCGCGGGCGGAAGGGTCCGACCTCGCTGCGTTTCACCACGTCTTCGGCGGCGCCTACGACCTCGAGCTTCCGCAGGAGCCACGCCTGATCTTCGATCTCGGCGCGAACGTCGGTTACGCGTCCGTCTACTTTGCACTGCGGTATCCCGGCGCGCGCGTCCTCGCAGTCGAGCCTATGCCGGCAAACGCAGCATTGCTTCGGCGCAACGTCGCGTCACTTCCGCGCGTCGAGGTCGTGGAGGGTGCCGCCTGGCCTAGACCCGGCCGGCTCGAGCTCACGGACCCAGGCAAAGGCTACTGGGGCATGCGCGTGCACGCGGCGGGTCAGGAGGGAGCGGTCCGCGCAGTGACGGTCAACGAGCTCTTGGAGCACACGGCGGCGAGCCGTGTCGATCTGATCAAGATCGACATCGAGGGCAGCGAGCTCGAGTTGTTCTCCGAGAACACCGACTGGGTGGCCGGCGTCGGCATGCTCGTCCTCGAGCTGCACGATCGCTTCCAGCCCGGGTGCCGTGAGGCCCTCGATCTTGCGCTCGCGAGATCCGGCGTTCGCTTCCGCGAGCTGCGTAGGGGTGAGGACGCCGTATTCGTCCGCGACGACGGATAGATCAGCCGGTTCCGCGCCCGCGTCAGCCGCAGCTGGCCACGCGCCGGAAGCCACTCCACACGTCGTATCGGAACACGCGTTTCCAGCCCCGAACGCAGGGGGCGCTGCTTTGACCACGGAGGATTGCCCAGTCCGCCTTCGCTGCCGCCGCGTGGCGGAGCGATTCTGCGAGCAGGACGGTGCGCGAGAGGTCCCGGCCGAAGAAGGGGTAGGCCAGCAACTCCCCCTTGGCGTACCCCCGGACCGGCCACACGCTCGGTTGGATCGCGATCCGAGCGTCGCGCGGCACGTTGCGGTCGACGAAGCGAAGCACGGCGCGTAGGTCGGGATGATCCGTTGCCTGCACGGTCCAGTCCGGCTCTCTCCAGACCGAACGCTCGGCGGTCGGTTCGATCAGGCGTAGGCCCGAAGGCCGATCGTGCAGGTGGACGAAGGCGAGCGTGACGGCTAGTGCCGCGACCGCCGCCGCCGCCCAGGCGACGGGTTGCACGCGAAGCGCGAAACCCCACGTCGCAGTGGCAAGTGCAAAGCCGCCCATGGTGTAGCGCCCGTTCCACTCCCAGTACGGGACCGCGATCGCGAGCAGGACGATCCAGAGGAACGGCGCAGCGGCGAGAACGAGTGCCACCCCCGGCAGCTGACGCTGCCGAACCGCGCGGACGACCAGCACGCAGGCCAGCAGTGTCAGCAGAACGCCCAGCGGCCCGTACCACGAGAAGATCGGGCTCGCCTTGGTGGCGCTGCGATCGGCGTCCAAGTTGCCGACGTCCGAGCGCCCGAGCTCGAAGAATGCTTTCCGGCTGGCACGGAGAGCCAGGCTCCCGGCCGGAACGAGGACGAGGGGGGCGAGGGTGAGCCCACAAGCGATTGCCGCCCAAGTCGCTCGCTCACGCAGCGAGCCGGAGCTGCGGAAGGCGATCGCCGCGAGCACGACGGCCGCGGCCACGTAGAACAGCCGGTCAAGGCCGACTGCGCCCGGGAGCTCCACAGCGTCGAGCGCGAGGCGAATCGACAGTCCCAGCACCGTAACGACACCCGCCTGTCCGCCGCGCTCGTTGGAGATGCTCCCTGGCGCTCCTCCTGCCTCGATGTGTGCAAACGCGTACCAGTAGGCACCGACCCCGGCGGCGACCGCCCCTACTCCGAGAACAGCCAGCGGCCGATGCCGTCGAACGCTGAACGCGACGAGCGCAAGGCCGGGCAATGCGAGGATCCCCGTCAGCTTCGTGCCGACGAGGAGCGCCGTCGACAAGCCGGTAAGGACGAGGTTGGCGGTGGTCCCACGCAGGAGGAAGAAGGCAGTCGCCGCGACCAGTGAGGCGACGATCACGTCGTTCAGACCGGTGCTCAGCTGTAGCGCGACGACCGGAAGGGTCACGAACAGCAGCCCACTCAGCACGCTCTCTCTGAGACCGAGCCCGAGTCTGCGTGCAATGCCGCAGACCGCCACGGCGGTCGCGAGCCCTGCCGTGAGTTCGACGAGCGACGCGTAGCGGCCGGTGCCCGAGGTCACCATCGTGAACGCCATCGCGATTTCACCGTTCGGCGCAAACGAGTCCAGGCGGACATCCTGGGCACCGGGGATGTACCCGATTCGTTCCTGTTGGGTCCAGAAAGCGGCTCTGGCGAGGTGGTAGGCGAGTGCGTCCTGGTCGTTCGGTGGCGTGAAGAGCCCGAGGGCGATCGAGTAGCCGACGGCGCCAAGCACGACGAGCGCGACGATTCCGACCGGCGGATCGCGAAGCACGCGACGGACAGAGCCCGCCGCAGCGCGGAACGGCGGAAAGCGAACCGGGCGGCAGAAGAGCAATGCGCCGCCGAAGAGTGCAAGTAGCGCGCCGAACATCGGCCAGCGGCTCAGCGCAGACGGCGGGCTCAACAGCAGCGAGACGATGACGATCTCCGCGAAGCCGATGACGTAGGCACCAACGAGCCACTGGATGACGCTGCCGTCGGCGAGTCGTGAGGAGAGCAGGAGCGCCGTGCCCCCGACGAGCGCCGTGCTAACAGCGAGCATCAGCATGAGCGGCGCATCCTAGGCCGCTCTCACCCGGCCCAGGCGCTACCGTCTCGCTCGTGCCCGAGTTGAGCCTGATCCCGCGCGCCGAGTTCGACCGGGTGCGCACCGCTCGTGCCGATGCCGACGTCCGTCTCGAGCTGCTTGCGGCGATGTGCCGGCTCAACGCGCTCGTCGCCGTCAAGCGGGCGGGCTCGGGACATCTCGGCTCGAGCTTCAGCGCTATGGACCTGGTGATTCACCTCTTCTACGAGGAACTGAATACGAGCGAACTGGGCTTCGACCATCCGGACCGCGACGTCTACTTCTCGTCGAAGGGCCACGACTGCCCAGGGCTCTATGCCGTTCTGCACTCGCTAGGGGTGATCCCACTGCAGCGGTTCGTGAAACTGCGCCGCCTGGGTGGGCTCGACGGCCACCCAGATGTGGGAGTACCGGGCATCGAGGCGAACTCCGGCTCGCTGGGCATGGGGATCTCGAAAGGGCGCGGCATGGCGTGGGCGAAGACATTCCTGGGACATGGTGGGCGCGTCGTGGTGCTCACCGGAGACGGTGAGCTGCAGGAGGGTCAGAACTTCGAGGCGCTACAGGCAGCCGCGAACCACGCAACGGCGAACCTCTCGATCATCGTGGACCGCAACGAGCTCCAGTCCGACAGGCCGACAGACGAGATCCTCGCGCTCGGCGACCTCGAAGCAAAGCTCGGGGCGTTCGGCTGGCACGTCGCGTCGTGCAATGGCCACGACCACGCCGATCTGCGGCGGGCCTTCGCCGAGCTCGACGCTGCGCCGGGCCCGAAGGTCCTCGTCGCGAACACCATCAAGGGCAAAGGTGTCTCCTTCATGGAGCACCCACGCGCACTACGCGAGGGGGGCGGGACCTACCGCTGGCACGCCGGCGCGCCTGTCGACGACGACTTCGCGCGTGCCCGCGAGGAGTTGGTCGAACTGATCCGGGCCCGGCTGGACGAGGCCGGCCTGGGGAAGCTCCAGCTGGAGGATGTCGAGAGGCCGGACGACTCGGCTCGCCAGAGCCTCCAGGGCGAGCCCGAGTCAGGAGCCGGCACGCGCACCACCGTCACGGACGAGTACGTCGCCGAGGCGTACGGCCAGGCGCTGCTCGAGCTCGCGGACGAGCATCCGGAGCTCATCGTGCTCGATGCGGATCTGTCGTCCGACTGCCGCATCCGCCCGTTCGAGCTTGCCCATCCGAACCGTTTCCACGAGTCCGGAATCGCCGAGCAGGACATGGTGTCGGCTGCGGCCGGAATGGCGCGCCAGGGACTTCTGCCGGTCGTCAACTCGTTTGCGTCCTTCCTCGCCTCGCGTGCGAACGAGCAGATCTACAACCAGGCGAGCGAACGGACGAAGGTCGTCTATGCGCTGCACTACGCCGGTCTCATCCCCGCCGGGCCGGGCAAGTCGCATCAGAGTCTTCGCGACGTCTCGCTCCTCGCCGCTCTCCCGAACATGACGGTCGTTCAGCCGGCCAACTCGGGGGAGACACGTGCGCTGCTGCGCTGGGCGATCGAGGATTCAAGCGACGATGTCGCAATCAGGCTCGCGATCGGTCCGTCGCCGCGCGCGATCGAGCTGCCGACGGCCGAGTCCTCGCCCGGACGCGGAACCGTGCTTCGCGAGGGCACCGACGCGCTCCTCTTCGCGTACGGCCCGGTGATGTTGCACGAGGCGCTGAGCGCGGCGGAAACGCTCGGGAGCCGTGTTCAGGTCGTGAACATGCCCTGGCTGAATCGTGTCGACGCCGCGTGGCTCGCAGAGCTCGTCGAGCCCTTCGAGGACCTCTTCGTCGTCGAGGACCATTCGCCGGTCGGCGCGCTTGGCGACTCGTTACGGCGGGAGCTCGACGGCCGTAGCCTCACGGTCTTCGGTGTCGACGGCTGGCCCGCCTGCGGCACGCCGCTCGAGGCGCTGCGCTTTCACGGCCTGGATGGTTCGTCGCTGGCTGACCGCATCGTCCTCGCCCTGCGCACGCGCACGGCGTCGTGAACCCTGTCTGGCTCGTCCTCCCAGACCCGTTCTCGTCGCGGCTCTTCTTCGACACGGGGATCGTCGACGACCTTCGCGGCCGCCTCGGGGAGCGGCTCGAGCTCTTCCTGCTCGACACGAGTGAGCAGTCGGAGGCGTGGAGCGTGCGGGCAACGGGAGTGCGCGTGACGCGCCCAGACTCGCTCCGGTCGCCGAATGCGACGCCCCGCGAGAAGGTCTTCCGGCGCGCGGACGACTGGCTCGACCGCAGAGTCGGTTTCTACCCGCTCTCACTGCGGCAGAGCCTGCGAGAGGGCTTCAACCGCGAGCGCATGCAGGCCGCGCATCAGAACTGGTTCCTCGACCCGACACTGGCCGGACCGCTGCCGCTCCGGGCACCGCTCGACTCGGCGATGATGCGCTGGCATTACGGGCGGTTCCGTTATGTTCCCCGGCCGCTGATCGAGCGCCTGCGCACGGAGCGGCCGGCGATCCTGCTCGCCAACATCCAGATGCACGCCGTGATTCCGTTCATCGTGGGTGCGCGCCGCTACGGGCTGCCCCTCGTCGGCCACATTGCGAGCTGGGATCACACCGTCGGCAAGGGCATCGTGACGCCGCACCTGCAGCGCTACATCGTGCAGAACGACGTCATGCGAGCCGATCTCGTCCGCTATCACGGCATAGGCGCGGAGAGAATCGTCGTCACAGGTTGGCCTCAGACCGACGTCTTCCACCGCAAGCGCCCCAGGGAAGAGTACGAAGCCGTGCTGCGGGGGCTCGATCTCGACCCGACGCGCCCGGTTGTCCTCGTCATGGGAAACACGCCGACGAACGCGCCGTTCGAGCAGCAGTTCGTGGAACGGCTCGTCCACTGGTGGGACGAGACCGGCGGTACCGAACGCTTCTCGCTGCTGTTCCGACCGCATCCGCGTGACCGGCGATGGCGCGAGCGTTTCGCTGCCGCGCTCTCCAGGGAGCACACCGCCGTGCAGGAGCCGAGCTTCACCGATCTCGAGACACTCGCCGTGCTCCTGCAGCACGGAGACGTCGTGCTCTCGAATGCAGGCACCATCCTGCTCGACGCCCTCGTCAATGATCGGCCGACCGTCTGCGTTCTCTACGACGAGGGCGCGCCTCCTGGGGAGAGCTGGGCGATCAAGAACGTCAGCGGCGAGCACTACCGCCAACTGATGGCGTCGGAGGCCTTCTACCGCGCGGAGCGCTTCGAGGACGTCGTCACGGCTATCGCTCGCGCGCTCTCACACCCGGGCGAGTTGGCACAGGAGCGTGCTCGAGTGGCTGGCGAGGTCGTCGGCGAGGTGGACGGCCGCGCGGCCGAGCGAGTTGCCGAGGCGTTTGTCTCTGCCATCGGTTAAGAGTTCGCACGACATGCATCGCGTCGCCGCACTCACTGCCGTCGCAAGCTGCAGCATTTTTCTGGTTGCCGTGTCGCTCGCGATTCCGTGGGTCGGTGGCGATACGCCGTTCGTCTTCGACGGCAGCAACGCGCTGCTCGCGTGCCTGTCGGCGCATGACTTCAATGCCTGTGGCTACACCGGCACCCTGAACCATTGGGGGTTGATGACGCCGATCGGATACTGGCCGCTGCTCCAGCACATCCCGGACGTGATCTCGATCGAGCTCGGCGGGACCTCGCACCCAAGTCGTGCCCACCTCTTGGTGGTTCTCGGCGTCGCGGGCGTAGCCGGGTCGGTCGCGTTGGCGAGGCTGGTCCTGGCGCGCGTCGGCCAGTCGGCATGGTCTTGGGGCTTCTTCTTCATCGTGCTCAGCAGCCCCTTGATCACGTATGCGAGACAGACCGTGGGCGAGACGCTCGCGACCGGCCTCCTCGTCTGCCTCGTCGCGGTCGCCGTGCTGCAAGCGCCGCCGCCGCTCGTCGCGCTGGCCGCCTTCGGCGCCGCGGTGACGAAGGAGACCTCGTATCCCTTTGTCGTGGCGTTCGGTGTCCTCGGCCTCGTCCTCGCGCGCCGTCGCACCGGCCGGCCGATCCGCGCCCACCTCATCTGGGGCGGCGCGGGCCTGGGCGTCGCGATCGTCCTCGCATCGCTCCTGAACGTTGTTCGCTTCGGAAGTGTCCTCAACACGAATTACCTCCACCACGACTTTCGCACGCCCGGGATCAGCCGCAAGTTGGAGTACGCCGGCGCGCTGCTCATCTCTCCGAGTGGGGGAATCTTCGTCTTCTGGCTGTCCGGGAGCCTCCTCGTCCTGGCAGCATGCGTGCTGCCGTTCGTTCGACGGTCAGGACGAAGGATCGATGTCCGACCTGCGGTCGTCCTGGCTGCCGCGTCAGGGGGCGTCGTCCTCGGCCTCGCGTCGTGGTGGACGCCGTTCGGCTGGACCAGCTACGGCCCTCGGCTCAGCCTGCCCTGGCTGTTACCGCTCGTTCTGCTCGCTCTCGTCGCGTACGGCGAGGAGCTTGGGGACCTCGTCCGGCGACTTGTGACACCGCGCCGTAACCTGATTGCCGTCTTCGCGCTCGGCCTCGTGCTGACGCTCCCACACGTCGGCGAGATGTGGCGCCCGAACGCGAGTGCCGGCTTCTTCCAACAAGAGCAGCATTGCGACGCCCCATGGAACGGGTCTGTTGAGGGGTGGCACTCGTGCCAGCACAGGCTCCTGTGGGGCGATCGGCCGGTCGGGCTCTACGCGCTGCACGGGTTGAAGACGCGGGGTGGCGTGCTCACGAGCGTTGCGGTCGCCCTCGGCCTGCTCGGCAGCCTCGTGCTTCTGCGCGACGGCCTGGCCGCGCGCTCAAACCGCCTCTCCTAGGTCGGCAACGCCTCCCGGTCTTCGATCACGAACGACATCCCATGCCATCCGAACTGCACGTACGGGGTCCATTCCCACCTCTGGTTGCGGGTGGTGAGCTCGAGCATCGCTCGACGTTCTCCGGATACCTGTTTTGCAGACCAGCAAAAGTAATCGTCGAAGGCGACGATCATGCCGTGCTTCAGGCGCGGCTCGAGGAAGTCGAGGACGGACCTCGTGCTCGTGTAGAGATCGCAATCAACGTACGCCAGCGCGATATCCGGCGGCGCGTCCGTCGCTGACCGCGCGGGCAGAGTCTCTTCATAGAACCCTTCGACCAGGTCGTACTTCTCCCGCGGTATCCCGCGCTTCCTACAGATCGCATGAAACTCGTCGACTGTGGTCACCATCTTTCCCTCGATCCAGCTCGGATGGTGGTCCGATTCGCTTGGGCGCGGCAGCCCTTGAAAGGAGTCGAAGGCCCACAGTTTCGCGTTGTGTCCATGGCGTTTTGCCTCGCGGTACGCCAGGAAGAAGGTCGTTCCGCTGCAACTTCCGAACTCGGCGTAGTCGCCGGCTATGCCATTGAAGCGAAGCGCCTTGAAAGCGTTTGCGAAGAATTCCTGCCGTCCCCATTCCTCACGAATCTGCCAGTGGAAGAAGTAGCGGCGGACGACCAGATCGGAGACACCGTGCCCGAGGCGGGAATGCGCGATTCTTCGGAGGAGTTCCTTCATGAGTCTCGGCGTAGCCCAAGGGCAGCTCCTGCCCCGAACAGCACGAATGCCGGCGCGACGGGAAGTGCAAAGTGAGGATCCGCGAAAAGCCCGAGTGCGTTGAAGGCGATCACGGACAACGCTGCCAGCGCGAGCGCGACCAGCACGCGCCCTCGGCGCGGTCGGCGCAAGACCAGCCCGAGGAGACCGAGAACGATCCAGAGGATCGGGCGCGGGTACCAGCGTGAGAGCTGATTCAGACGCAGCGCGAGCTGTGCGTTTCCGCTGCGGTCGGGCAGCGCCGAGAAGAGCTCGTTACGCTCGCGCAAGATCGCGTCGAAGTGTGGACGCTGGCTCGGATCGTGGAACACGAAATGATGGTGAACCGCAGACGTCCAAACATCTCGAATGGAGTTGTCCGGCCGCGAGATCCAGACGCTCTGTCCTGCAGGGATCGGCTCTCCCTCGGTCGGTGTGGGAAGGACTCTACGCTTCCCGGAGTTGCGCACAACTGCGTTGGAATGCCCGCCTGATTGCGCCGTGGGGAGTGCGCGGAAGTACGATTTGCTCAGTTGATGCCAGACTGTCGTGGTAACGCCGCTTGCGTACTTTCCCGGATGTGCCTTCACCGCTTCGATGCCGGCTTTCCGGAGCACGGAGTAGTCGCTGTTCCAGCCGAAGACCTGGTCTGACAATAGGTAGAGATCCTCGTGAATCCGAAAGCTACCGCTGGCAAAGACCTCGGGCAGCGTCACGCCGTACGACTTGTATGGGTTGCGCGTCAGGAGATGCTGCGAGATTGCGCGTGCCAGCCTTCGGGAGGCCGGACCGTTATCCGGTGCAACGATCCGGTCCGTGATGAATGCGCGGTAGAAGGGAATCACCGCGTTGCCCCCTCGCGCAAGCGTGTAGTCGCCGAAGCGAACTCCGTTCAGAACTCCCCACGCGGCCAGCGGCAGGACGGCTGCGACGAGGAACGCTCCTGCCCAGCGCGCCCGGCGACGCCAATCGCCGGCGAGAACGAAGGGAAACACGGCGAAGGTCAGGAGCACGGCGTTCCCGGGACGGACGAGCGCAAGCAGCGCGACGCCCAGGCCGGCGAGTGCAAAGCGGTGCCCGGACGGCTGCCCGGCTGCACGCGTGACGAGCCACGCCCAGAGCGCGAACGCTGCGGCGAAGAGCGGCTCGCTCGACAGCTCGTGGAACATGAGGCCGTACGCGGGATAGACGAGCAGTGCCGCCGCGACCAGGAGCGCAACGCGTTGACCGAACGCACGTGCTGCGGCGGCCCAGGCCACGACCGACCCGGCGAACAGCACCGCCATCACCGGCTCCGCCAGCGCTCCGCCGCCGAGGTCGAGCAAGACACCCGTGACGATCGGCGTCGCAGGTGTGCGAAACAGCATCGACCAAGGCAGCAAGGGATGCCAATCGAGGAACTGGATGTATCCGTAGAGGTACTCGTCGAGGTCGCGACCCGCGACCAGCGGCCAACCGATCGCTCGCACGGCGTAGACCGCCAGCGCAAGCACGAAGAGGACGGCGGCGCCTAGCCGTCGGCTCGCGAGCCGCTCAAGCCATGCGAGCGCGCTTGCCGAGGTATGTCGTAGCGAGCGACTCAGAGCGACTGCTCGGTGCCTGCCCGGCTCATGGCGGGCTTGCGAAACAGGTGGAGGTCGTGCCTGCCTTCATCGGCGGCCGGGCGAAAGGTGACGAGCTCGAAGTCAGCGCCAAGTCTCTCCCGGACATAGTCGGGCGGATGGTATGCGCTACAGAGGCTCGAGCCCGCAGAGTGCTGGTACAGCACCACGACCTCACCTCTGCGAAAAGCCTGCTCCTCCGACTCCGTCAGCCGCTTCAGCGAGAGGTAGTGCTCTCCGAGCGTCGACATCAGCAGCCAACCATCCGGCCGCAGCACGCGCAGGCAATCCCGCATCCACGCATGCTGCAGTTGAACGGAGAGATGCGTGAAGACGGAGAACGCATAGACGAGGTCGAAAGCCGAGTCGGCATACGGGAGAGGCGGCGCGAGGTCGTTCACGGAGACAACCGCAAAAGGCAGGTTCGCGTCGCACCACTGCACCATCCGGGGATCGATGTCACAGCCGAACACACGCGTGCGTGGTAGCTCGCCCCAATGCCTGAGAACACGCCCGCAGCCGCAGCCGAAGTCGAGGATCGCCTCCAAATCCTCGACGGAGGAGCCGCCCTCGCGGACGAGGCTCCGAATGAGGTCGGCCTGGGTACGCCCTGTGCGCAGGAAGAACGCGGCGTCCGCGTGAGCAGGGCCGACCTGTGCGCGCAAACGAGCGGGCGGTACCGGTAACCCCGCCGCAGCGCTGCTGCGCCTTTCTGCGAGGTTCGCCTTCGCCGCCAGGGCAAGCTCGTATGCACCGACGGCAGGTCGAGCAAGGCCAACCTTGTCCAGTGCATCGAGCAGCTTCCGTCGCAATCCCCAGAGTGCCGGCTCGGACATTCGCGCACCCTAACGCGCAACCCAGTCGGCCGATTCGACCGAAGGCTCTGCTACCTTCCGGCGCTCCCAGGGGCGATCTCGGGAAGATTCCTTACAGGGGGTTAACAAATGCGTTTCCGCTTGTTGAACGTTCTCGTCTTGGCCGCCGTGGCAACCGGCGTTTTCGTAGGCGTTGCGCAGGCATTGGACTTCGACGAGGAGGACCCGGCGCCCCCGCATGCCGAAGTCGGCATGGTCTACAGCTACGAGATCGGCACGCACGCAGGCTGCTTGCCGCATCGTCTTGTCATCGCGTCGGGAGCCCTTCCGCCTGGGCTGTCGATCCGGCGGATCGACCTCGACACTCATGTCGTCGAGGGAGTAGCTACCGAGGCCGGGACTTTCAGTGCGTGGATCCAGCTCCTCGACTGCGACAACAAGAGCGCGGAGACCCTTTTCACCTTCGACGTCTGGCCGCGACGCTGGGGGATCGCCACGGCTGCGCTGAAGGCAGCAGCGGTAGGCTCGTCGTACTCGGCCACGCTCGAGGGCACCGGTCTCCCGTCGGACGTGACCTGGGAAGTGACGAGCGGAGCGCTTCCTGCCGGAATGACGTTGTCGCCTGCCGGCACGATCTCGGGAACACCGACCGCGGCGCGCTCGTCGACCTTCACCGTCAAAGCGACCGCCAAGGAGAAGAACTTCGGGCCGACGCGCATCGACTCCAAGCAGTACACGCTCAACGTCCTCGCGCCGCTCACCGCAAAGCTCTCGAGAAACATTGCGGAGGCTAACGTCCGGTTCAGTACCGCATTGCTCGGTGCCGGCGGCCAGTCCCCCTACACGTGGTCGGCAACGGGGGTTCCCGCGGGTCTCGCTATCGGCCCTGACGGAGTCGTCAGCGGCGTACCGGCACGCAGCGGCTCCTTCACGTTCACCGCTCGCATGGTCGACGCGAACGGCACTGTGAAAGAAACGCAGCTGAGGCTAGTCGTCCGCCAGCGGCTGTCGATTGCGACGAAGTCTCTACCGGCTGCGGCCGCAGGCCGCGCTTATCGTGCGAAGATCTCGAGCCAGGGCGGCGTCGAGGGCAAGCGCTGGACGAGCGGCGCTCTGCCAAGGGGGCTGAAGCTGGGTGCGACGACGGGGGCGATCACTGGCGTGCCCGCGAGCGCAGGCACGTTTCGAATCACCGTCCGCGTGCGTGATGCGCTCGGAGCGGTCTCCCAGAAGACGCTCGTCCTTCGCGTCGGATAGCTCTGCGAGCGGGAGGCGCCGGTTCCAAGGCGCCTCCAGTATCGTGGCGGCTGATGTGCCGGTGATCGATGTCACCGTCTCGATCGTCCATGCGTCCCGCCCGGATCTGACGGTTGAGTGTCTCGAATCGCTCTGCGCAGATCTCGGCCGGCGTAGCTCCCTCGAGGTCGTTGTCCTCGACAATGCTGCTGAGGACGGTCTGGCGACGTGCGTGCGTGAGCGCTACAGCGACGTCCAGGTCATCTCCCAACCGTGGCGCGCCGGTTTCAGCGCAAACCAGAACATGATCATCCGATCGACGAAGAGTCGGTATGTCTTCGTTCTCAATCCGGATACCCGTGTTCCCGCGGGAACCATCGATGGCTTGGTGAAATACCTCGACACGCACCCCGAGGTCGCTGTGGCGGGTCCGCTCATTCGTGGCTTCGACGGCGCGCAGCAGGGCTCAGCGTGGCGGCTCGTCAGCATTCCTGTCCAGTCGGTTTGGGCACTGACGTTGGGACGACTGGGAGCGGTCGTGTCGCGGGGCACCACGCCGCGTCGGGTAGGTGCCGTATCGGCGTCGGCCATGCTCGTGCGACGCAGTGCTCTCGAACTGATCGGCCTCTTCGACGAGACCTACTTCATGTTCAACGAGGAGGCAGAGTTGGCGAGGCGCTTGGACCGGATAGGTCTCGAGCGTCACTACGTCCCTCACGTAGAGGTGCTGCACCACGGCCAGGTCTCGACTGCGTCGGTGCCCGAGCGCCAGGTGAACGAGACGTGGAACTCATTGGATATCTATCTGGCGCGTTACCACTCCGCTCTCGGAGCGCGTGTCATCCGCGGGCTCACGGGGTTCGGTTATGCGGTGGCCATGTTGGCGGCGAATGCCGGGATGCGCCTCCCAGCGCTCCTTCGCCGCTCGATTGCAACGTCGTGGGATCCGAGGCTCTACCGCTTACATGCGCGCGATGCCTTCCGGGGCACGAGGCAGCCGGATCTCAGGCAGCTTGCAGAGGAGTGGAACCGTTCTCACGGCGTAGTGCAACCGCGTGGAGCAGCGGCCCCTGACCCAATGCCCGGTCCACTGCGCGACTCAGCGGTGAGACGAGAGCACTAGCCGCGTATCCGAACCAGGCAGCTGAGCCCTGGGCGAGCAATAGACGTCCGAACCCTGCCTACTGAAGCGTTGCCCGTCGGATGAGCGCGACGCCGAGGTCTCCGCGGGCCGCCACACCCCACATCCAGCAGGAGGCCCGGCGGCCTTTGAACGAGCGAGCGGAACGGCGAGCGTCCCAGCGCTCGACCGAGGATCGCTTGTCGTGTTCTCACCTGGAGCTTGCCCAGGAGCCCGACAGGTGGCTGGTATGCGTGGCAGGACTCGGGATAGAAGGAAGCGAGCTCGCTCTCAGAGACCTCGGGCAGCGTCCAACCTCCTCCGCACACGGCACACACGGCGACACAAGACGTTCCTGGTGTTCCGTGGAAACGGTCTTGTCCATGAATGGCGCAAGGATCGACTGCGAGTGAACCGCAAATCCGGCCAGCGAGTCTCCACGAGAGGATGATGCCCTGCCGCCGGCTGCGCCCGGTGGCTATGCGCCTAGAATCGTCGCAGTGAGAGTTCCCAGCGCGTCGCCGGGCTCTACGGTCGCCGCCCCCGCTCCGCGAGGATCTCGTTCCCGGCCCTCGCTGACAGTCGTCGTGCCCGTCTACAACGGTGGCGACGACATCGTCGAAAACGTCGACGTGATTCGGCGCGTTGTTGCCGGAGGGCTCCCCGGCGAGGAGGTGGAGCTGATCGTTGTGTCGGACGGCTCCATCGACGGCACCGCCGAGCGTCTGCTGGAGAGTCGAAGCGACCGGGACATACGGGTCATCCACTACGACCGCAACCTCGGCAAGGGCTATGCCGTCAAGGCCGGTGCCCTGGCCGCGCACGGCGACTGGGTTGCGCTCGTCGACGACGATCTAGACCTCGATCCTGCGTCGATCCCGGAGTTCCTCGACGTGGCGCGTCGCGAGCAGCTCGACTTCGCGATCGGCTCGAAGCGCCATCCGGGCTCGACCGTGCAGTACCCGCGGTCAAGACGCATCGCGAGCTGGTGCTATCAGCAGCTCAACCACATGTTGTTCCGCCTGGACGTACGAGATACCCAGGTCGGGCTGAAGGTGTTCAGCCGGAGTGTGGTGGACGAGGTAGTGCCGCTCCTTCTCGTCAAGCGCTTCGCCTTCGATCTCGAGCTGCTGGCCGTTGCGACGGCGCTCGGCCACGGGCGAATCAAAGAGCTGCCGATTCGCCTGGAGTACCGCTTCTCCGGGTCGGCGCTCCGCTCGGCGGCGGTGGTACGCGCGTTGTGGGACACCGCGGCGATCTTCTACCGCCTGCGGATCCTGCGCACTTACCAGCGCAAGCGCGGTCTGGTCGGTGCCGCTGCTCGGTCGGAGTGGCAGCCGCTTGTCAGCGTGATCGGAGATCACCCTGCGGCAGAAGCGCTGGACTACCCGCGGCTCGAGCCAGCGTCCGGGATTGAGGCTGCAAGCGGCGAGCTGGTGGCGGTCCTGGGGCCACGCGCGCGCCCCGCAGGCAACTTGATCGCCGCGGCGGTCCCGTTCTTCGCCGACCCGGCGGTTGCGGCCGTCGTCGCGCCGACGGTGGCGCCGCTGGGCGGAACGTTGCGTGAGTCCTCGGCCGCCGCGGTCCTCGAATCTCGGCTCGGTGGCGGCTCGCGACGTTCGCGCCATTTTCCCGGCAATGTTCGCAACGTGTCGGACTATCCGGCGGAGAACGTCGTAGTGCGGCGGACCGATTACGCAGCGGCTCTGGCCGTGGGGGTCGACGACGAGCAGCTCGTCGCCTGGCTTGCAGAACGCGGGCGGAGGACGGTCTACGCGCCCGACACCTCGGTTTCGGAGGCGCCCGCTCCGCTCTTCTTGCCGCACCTGCGGGGAACGTGGCGTCATGCGCGGGCGCGCGGCGCCTCGGCGCGGCGCAGTCGCGCCGGCAGCCTCAGCGGCGCGACCCTGCTTTCGCTCCTTCCGGCGGCACTCGCAGCTGCGGGTGTGATCCTGATCGCGGCCGGGACGCATTCTGCCCGTGACGTCGGGATCGGCCTCGTAGCTGCGTACCTTGCGCTCGTCGTGGTGTCGGCGCTCCTGGCGGGCGCGCGGTTTCGCTCCGCTCTGACCGGGCTGCTCACCGTTCCTGCGCTGATTGCGACGCAGGCGGTCTACGTCGCCGGCTTCGTGCGAGGTCTGGCGCACCGCCGATGAGCCGGTCGCTCAGCATTGTCATTCCGGTGCACGACGAGGCGGAGCATCTGTCCGCGACCGTCGATGCGCTCGCAGAGGCGGCGGGGCGAGGTAACTTCACGATGGAGTTGATCGTCGTCGACGACGGTTCGACCGACGGCAGCGCGAGCATCGCGGAGGCCGCAGTCGCGGACAGACTCCCTCTGAAGATCCTGGCCCGTGAGCAGGCGGGCCGCTTCAAGGCTCGCCGGGCCGGTGTCGAGGCGGCGACGTCCGACTGGGTGCTGCTCTTGGACGCGCGGGTGCGGCTGCATCGCGACTCCTTACGATTCCTTGGCGAGTGCCTGACACCGGACTCGCCCATTTGGAACGGTCACGTCGTGCCGCAAACGCACGGGAATCCGTTCGGTGCGTTCGGCAACGTGCTCGTGCACATCGCGTGGGCCCGGTACTTCGACAACCCGCGTCCGACGAGCTACGGCCTCGACGACTTCGATCACTTTCCCAAGGGCACCGGCTGCTTCGTCGCGCCGAGAGAGCTGCTGCTCCAGGCCATGGACGCCTTCGTGCCCCGCGTGTCCGACTGGAGGCTGGTGAGCGACGACACGCAGCTGATCCGCTGGATTGCGGCGCGCCACCGCATCCATCTCTCGCCCGAGTTCGGCTGCGACTACCAGCCGCGCACCAGCCTGCGCTCGTTCGTCGACAACGCACTCTATCGGGGCTCAACCTTTCTCGATGGCCATGGCAGAACCGAGTCGCGCTTCTACGCTCTGGCGGTCGGGTTCTATCCGGTCAGCGCGGCGCTGACCTTTTTCGTCCTCCGGCGGCCTCTCTTCCTGCCCATCCTCATCGCGGTGGCGGTGGGCGGCGGTGGAGCCGTAGCGTCGCGGGCCAGGCGGCCGGTCTTCGAGATTGCGTCGTTCGCGGCGCTGACACCGGTGTACGCCGTCGCACACGGCGCAGGCATGTGGCGCGCCCTCGCGGTGCTCGCCCGCCAACGGCTCGCGGGCGCACGCAAGACGTGATCCTCGTCGTCTTCGGGACGACCGGCGAGCTGATCAAGCTCGCGCCTGTGCTGCTCCGGCTCGAGGAGCGCGGCCACCGTTACGTGCTCAGCACCACCGGCCAGCAGGTGCAGCAGATTCCCGCGTTCCTGGATCAGTTCGGTCTGCGGCAGCCCGACCATTGGTTGGCGCGCGGCACGGGTGGCCGCGACCTCCGCGTCAACAGGGACATACCGCGCTGGTTCGCGAAAGTTGTCAGGTCCTATCTGCGCCGGCGTGGGATGCTGCGGCGCACGCTGAGGGAGGGCCCCGGAAAGCCGCTCGTCCTCCTCCACGGCGACACGATGACGACGGTGCTCGGCGCACTCGTCGGGCGGACCCTGCCCGCCCCGGTCGCGCACATCGAGGGTGGGCTGCGCAGCTTCGATCTGCGTCATCCCTTTCCCGAGGAGCTGAACCGGAAGCTCGCGACGTCGCTCTCTCGCATCCACTACGCACCGGGTGCGTGGGCCGCGGCGAACCTGCGGGGCTCAGGGATCGTCGACACCGGCTCGAACACGATCCGCGACAGCCTGGAGCTCGTGTCCGAAGGGGACATGCCGTTCCCGCTGCCGGCGCAGCCGTTTGGAGTCGTCTCCCTCCACCGCTTCGAGCTCCTGAACAACCGACGGCTGCTGACCGAGACGATCGAGACGCTCGCAGAGGCAGCACGCACGACTCCACTGCGTTTCATTGACCACCCTGTGACGATCGCGGCGCTCGAGAAGTTCGGGCTGGGCCGGTTCTTCGACCAGTCGGCGTTCGTTCGGATTCCCCGGTTGCGCTTCTTTGACTTCGTTCGTGTCGAGCGTCGCAGCGCGTTCGTGGTCACCGACAGCGGCGGCAGCCAGGAGGAGTGCTACTACCTGGACATTCCGTGCCTCGTGCATCGGGTGAAGACCGAGCGCCGCGAAGGGCTCGGCGAGACGGCGGTGCTCTCGAGCATGCGTACCGACGTCCTTCGTGGCTTCCTCGACGATCCGACACGTTTCCATCGCCGCGCGCCGCTGCCCGCGCATTCGCCGTCGGATGTGATCGTCAACGATCTGGAGCGTCGTGGCTTCGCCGCAGGGGACGCCCTGTGAGCTTCGAAGACGCTTTTCGTTCCGTCGAGGAAATCGACGGCTGGCTGACCCCCCAGCAGGCGCGCCTGCTCTACGAGCGCGCCGCACGCCTTTCGCCGGGCGCGCGGATCGTGGAGATCGGCAGTCACCACGGGCGGTCGACGATCGTGCTCGCGAAGGCGGCGCCCGAGGCCGAGATCGTCGCCATCGATCCGTACGCGAAGGGCGACGAGTACCGCGATGTCCTCACAGAGGAGGACGTGCGCACCAGCGATCTCGAGCGGTTCGAGGCGAATCTCGAGCTGGCGGGCGTGCGTGCACGCGTCCGGCACGTGCACGACTTCTCTACCGACGCGGTACGCGGCTTCGAGGACGAGATCGATTTGCTCTACATCGATGGCGCTCACGATCTCCGCACGGCGTTCGCAGACATTCGAAACTGGGGCGCGCTCGTCCGCGAAGGTGGAACGATGCTGATCCACGACTCGTTCAGCTCGGTCGGCGTCACGCTCGCCGAGCTCGTTGCGCTCTTCTTCGCCGGCAGGTTCCGCTACGTGGGACGGTCGCGGACGCTGGCCGAGTACCGGCGCGAGCACGTCTCGTGGGCCGGCCGCCTACCGAATGCGGCCCTTCAGGCGGCGCAGCTGCCGTGGTTCGCACGCAACGTGCTCGTCAAGGTGGCACTGGTTGGCAGAGCACGACCGCTCGCCCGGCTGCTGGGTCACCAGGACGAGGTCTTTCCGTACTGAGCTCAGAAACCGGGATCTCGTGAGACGAGATCCGCATGCAATGATGCCGCGCCCGATGCTCGCTCGGCGCGGGGCGTCGACAGGACGATGGCGTCCGCTTCGGAGGCCGGGGGTGGGTCGGTCTTCAGCAGCAGCTGCGAGACACCCCGAGGGATCTGGACGACGACCGAGACAGTCGTACGGCCCGCGATCGCGATCTGCTGCTCGCCGTGCGAGTTGGCGATGCGCAGCGTTTTCGCCGCGCCCCGCGGAGGAACAGCGTCGAATACGACGCGTACAACGCCCGCCGTCTTCGCGGTGAATTGAATGACGCCCACGCCTGACGGCGAAGTGAACGCGAAGCCGGCGCCGACGTCCGCGGTCGGTTTTGGTTTTGCGAAGCCGCCTGGCAGCGTGACGAGCGCCGGGGCCGGCTGAGCGACGACCTGCCAAACGGACGCGTTGCCCGGGTACCAGATCGAGCCACGGTCGGGGAAGCTTCCGATGAGCTTGTAGCCGGGATCGTGAGCGGGGGCGCGCGGGGGAACCTCGGCGTCAACATGCGCAAGCGGATGGATGGAGATGGCGGTCACGCCGAGTAGAGCAAGTGCTTCGGCCGTGCCCGGCTGGGCCGGGTCGAGGAGAACGAGCCGGGCATAGTCGGCCGGGGTGTCGATCGGTGCCCCGTTTACGAGCGCGCGGCCGTGACGCGTCTGCCAGAGCCTGTAGATGTCGGAGTAGCCGAGCGGGTATTCGGCGAGCACCCCGCGCGGAGTGCGGTCGACGACGTTGTACTCGGGCGGCGATGGAACGGTTCGGAACCGGTTCTGCGCGGGGTGGATCGCCAGCTCGAGGAACGACGCGACCATCGCAGCCCCCACCAGACCGGCCGACAGTGCCAGTGGCCTCCCACCGCGTGAGAGCGTGCGCCAGAGTGCCTGGAGACCCAGAGCGGCCAGCGGCAGGAGCGCCGTCATGAGCAGCGGATCCCAACGCGAAGGCACCCGGAACGCCGGGACGATCTCCCAGAGCAGGCGAGACGGCGTCCACACCTCGTGACCGAGGATGAGCACCGGGCTCGGTATCGCGAAGAGGAAGCCGACCACGAAGGCGGTGGTCAGACCCGCGGTCGCCACGCGCGTTTCCTCCGAGAGAGCTTTCCGGCGGCGAATCACCGTAATGAGCCAGACAGCGGCCAGTGCAAACGTGAGCAGCCCGAGGTAATTCGTCGACTCAGTGGTGTTCGACCCGTGCAGATGTGTCGCCCAGAACGAGTCGAGCCGGTCGCCGGCCACGAGATTGTGCGCCGCGGGCACGACCAACTCGAGCGGGCGGAGGCCATAGACGGAGAGGTCGCCCGCCACGCGGTTGAGACCTGCGCCGGTGTTCGTGCCCGAGACCACAGCGCCGATGCCGATGAGACCGACCGCTACGAGTGCCCAGGCCGCCGAGACCGCGACGAGCACAAATCCGCGCCTGCGGTTCGAGGCGATCGCGGCTCCGAGCATGAAGGCGACCGTCGTGACGGTCGCCATCGCGCCGTAGTAACCCGATGTGAGCCAGCAGGCGAGATTCGCCGCGCCGACGAGGCCGAAACGCAGCAACGACGGCGACCGCGCGACCGCCACGAGCGCCAGGACGAGAAGTGCGAGAACCTCGATGTGCACGAGCGACGCGTGCTCGGCGCGAGCGAGATGCCACGGAAACACGATGTACGCGAGCGCAGCCCAGGCCGACACGAGCGGTGCGCAACCGAGATAGCGCACCAGCGCATACATCGCAACGCCCGAGAGGACGTAGCCGGACACGACCACGAGATTGAAGGCGGCAACGGCGCCGACGACCTGCGTCGCGAGGTACGCCGGGTAGTAGGGCAGGAGCCACTGCAGGTTTCTCCCGTTTGCCTCGTCCCAGCCGAACGGCGCGCCGCTGAGCGTGTGGTGCGATGTACCGAGTAGGTGGTAGCCGCTCTCGTGCTGCATCCCCCACAACCACGCCACGCCGCCGGTTGAGTCCGAGCCGGGCACACCGATGATGGTCGAAGCCAGATGCAAGACCACCGGCCAGAAGAGTGCGCAGACGAACACGGTCGTCCCGACCAGGACGAGGGAGCCTTCCGTCGCCAGTCGGCGCAAACGGACGGCAGCCCCGCCCACGAAGTGTCGAGCTCCCGAACGGAGCGCCGGAAGGCTCGAGCCCACAAGCACCTCGTGCGCAGCCAGCATCACGGCGCCGATCACGACGTTCGACCAGACCACGCCTGCCAGCGAAGACGGAATCAGTGCGAGTACTGCGACCTGAACGAGCACGCCGGCCGCGACGATCCAGGCGTAGCGGCTCTCGCCGCGTGAGAGGTGATAGCCCACGAGGATGTTGGCGACCGAGAACAACCCGATCTCGAGCGCGAAGGGAGCGAGCACGGTGCCTCCTTCGCGGAAGCCCGAGCCGAACGACGTCGAAACCAGCCCCACACCCGTGGCCCAGTAGAAGAGCGCGAGCGCCCCGCAGAACGCCGCAGTCGCGAGGATCGACCGCCCGAGGATGTCCTCCGTCTCCTCGCCTCGAGCCTGCCGGGCCGCAGTCCGCGGAAACAGCACCGCGAGGATCGTCGCGGGCAGGAAGAGGCCGACGCGAGCGAACGCTGACGCCGCCGCGTAGGCGCCTGCTTCGTCTCCCGTGAAGCGAGCCTTGACGATCAGCAGGTCGATGTGGGTGAGGAGGGCGATGCCGACCAGGCCCACAGCGACCGGCGCGAGATACCGCAGAAACGGGCGCAGGTCGATGCGCGACTCCGTCGATCTGTCGGCGAGCGGGGCATGGATCAGGCCGAACGCGAGCGCCGTGCCGACCAGCGTGCTCGCGGTCGTCGCCAGAACTGCTGCGCCGAGGCGATACCCCGCCGCCGCGGCGATCGCGAAGACCCCGAGGCGCAGCAGGAACGGCACGACGTACAGCGCGGCGAGCGCGTGAAAGCGCTGCGTGCCCTGGAGTACGCCCATCGCAACAGGGGCTATGAACGCTGTGACGAGGCCTGCCTCGGCCAGGACGACCACACCAGTCGAGTCGATGTTGAGCAGATTCGAGAGCGGCAAGGCCAGCACGAGCGCAAGCACGACCAGTGGCCCGGTCGCGATGAGAGCGAGGCGGAGCGTCCGCCGTGCGAACGCATAGGCGCTCGCGGAGTCGCCCGACGCGATGCGTCGCGACACCTCACGCGAGACCGCCATCTGCAGCGCCTGAGCGGGGATGAGGACGACCGCCAGCAGGCCGAGGAGCGCCGCGAGCGAGCCGTATCTGTCGCTGCCGAGCAGCCTGCCGGCGGCGAGCAGGAAGATGTAGTTCGCGACGATCGCAACGCCGGAGGCAACAGCGAGCAGCGCGCCGCTTCGCGTCCCGCTCTGGCGCTCTCCGGCTTCACGCCGCGCAAGCCTGGATCGAGGGCCGGTTTGAAGCACCGACTCATTCTGCGCGAAGCACTGGCTGCTGGCGCCCAGGAACCTTCCGAACTGCCGCCCTAGTAGCCCGGAGACTGCGGGACCTCCAGACGAACGTCGCCGGCCACCATCGTTAGCCTGCCGGCTCCATACATGACAGAGCTTTCGTATCCCGTGTCACCGGCTCGAGCCACGAGCGGAATTCCGTACTACCTGCGTGTGCTGCGCGTCGTCGGCGTCATCGAGTTCAAGGCCAAATACGCGGGTGCCGCTCTCGCCTCCTCGTTTCGCGGCATTGCGTTTCCGGAAGGCCGCGCCAGTCGATCGGTCTACGGGGCCTGGCTCCGAAACTTGTCCTCCAAAGCCTGCCCCGAGCGAGCGCACAGGAGCCACTCATCTTCATTGATCCCGGAGCCGCATGGAGCGAGCGTCGGACGAGGAGCGCGTGGTTGAGAGGGAGGCGGTCGGCGCGACTCGAGGGAATCCAGCAGTTCTACTCGAGTCGGCGCTTGGAGGTCGCGACGCGGCGGATCGAGGACGCGCTCCGCCTCGAGTGAAGTCGGACGCGCCCGCTTGTCAGGGCTGCGTGCGCCTCAGCGATCGTTGCGCTGTAGGTTTCCTTCATTGACCTCGACACATGGCACGCAGTACTTCGATGCCGTCGCTGCACTCGCGCAAAGGATGAACGGCGACGAAGTCGACGCCATGGTCAAGGGCCTCGTCGCCCTACGAGAACGCGGTGGCCGTTTGTTTGTGCTGGGCGTGGGCGGCGGGGCGGGTCACGCCTCCCACGCTGTCAATGACTTCCGCAAGCTGTGCGCGATCGAGAGTTACACGCCCACTGACAATGTGTCGGAGCTCACCGCCCGCACAAACGATGACGGCTGGGAGACGACGTTCAGCGCTTGGCTCGAGGTCTCGCAGCTGAGCGCAAGAGACGCCCTCTTCGTCTTCTCTGTCGGTGGCGGATCGCGTGAGCACAACGTTTCCGTCAACCTCATTGGTGCTCTGGACCTAGCTCAGGAGGTGGGCGCCTCGATCTACGGGGTCGTCGGCAGCCCGGGTGGTGAACTGGCGCAGCGGGCCGACGTCGCAATCCTCATCGAGCCTCCGCCGGATCTCCGTACGCCGCTCGTCGAATCATTTCAGGCGGTGGTCTGGCATGCACTCGTCTCGCATCCCGAGCTCGCCGTTCGTCCCGGACATTGGGAGTCGATCACCTCAGAGTGAAAGCGGCCGTCTTTCTGGACCGCGACGGGGTGCTCACCCGTCTCGTCCCCGACCCGATCTCGGGTCAGTATGAGTCACCGCTCACTCTTGAGCAGGTCACGCTCCTTCCGGGTGCCGCCGCCGCAGTACGAAGATTGCGCGACGTTGGCTACGTCGTCGTCGGGATCTCGAACCAGCCCGCGGCGGTCAAGGGTGTCGTCAAGCTCGGGGAACTCGAGAGAATCCAGGCTCGGGTGCTCGAGCTGCTCGGGGGCGAGAGCGCAGCCCCGGACGCCTTCCGTTTGTGCTTCCACCATCCTGAGGGCTCGGTTCCCCTGCTCACACTCGAGTGCGACTGTCGCAAACCCGCGCCGGGCATGCTCTTGGAGGCCGCAGAGGAACTCGAAATCGACCTCGGCGCATCGTGGATGGTCGGCGACACCGACGGCGATGTTCTCGCTGGGGCGGCGGCAGGCTGCCGCACCTTGCTGATCGACAACCCCGGCAGCGCGCACAAGCGAGCGGGCTTCGCGCACGCTGACGCAGGCGTGCCCGACCTTGCCACGGCCGTCGAGATTATTGTCGACATGGACAAGCGATAACCTTCGGCCGGTCCTGAGTGAACTAGTCGTAAAGATCTTCGCGGACGGAGCCGACCTCGACGGCATTCTTTCCCTCGCCGAAAATCCTCGAATCTCGGGGTTCACGACGAATCCGACGCTGATGTGGAAGGCAGGGTTAACGGACTACCAGGACTTCGCGCAGCGACTCCTCGAGCGGATCACGAGTCATCCAATCTCGTTCGAGGTCTTCGCCGACGACACCGACGAAATGCGCCGACAGGCGCGCCTCATCAACTCCTGGGGCGAGAACGTCTACGTGAAGATTCCGGTCACCACGACCTCCGGTGAATCGATGGCGCCCCTCGTGCGCGAACTATCCGAGGCCGGCGTGAAGGTCAACGTGACTGCCCTCTTTACGACCGCGCAGGTCGAGCTGATCGCTGCGGCCGTAAGTGAGGGCGCCCCTTCGCACGTCTCCGTTTTCGCGGGAAGGATCGCCGACGCAGGCGTTGACCCCCTCCCGATCATGGCCAAAGCAGTCGACCTCTTGGTCGAGGCTCCGCGAGCCGAACTGATCTGGGCGTCCCCGCGCGAGATCTTGAACGTCGTCCAAGCCGACCACGTTGGATGCCACATCATCACACTGACCCACGACCTGCTTCAAAAGCTCGACTTCCTGGGAAAGGATTTGGATCAGTTCTCGCTGGAAACGGTCCAGATGTTCCACCGCGACGCCAACACCGCCGGTTTTACCCTCTAAGGGCATGAGACGGGTGTGCATCACCGGCGGAGCCGGATTCATCGGCAGCACCCTTGCCGATCGTCTGAGCACCGACGGTGTGCAAGTGGTGGTGGTTGATGATTTCAGTACCGGCAGGCACGAATTCGTCGCCGAGCTCCTCGAACGGCCAGGCACGAGGCTTGTTGAGGGAGACGTGCTGGACCAAGCGCTGCTGGAGGAGGCCATAGCGGGATGCGACTGGGTCTTTCACCTGCAGGCGAACGCGGACGTTCGTCGCGGACCCGACCACCCGGGGCGTGACCTCGAACAAAACACGATCGCTACCTCGACCGTCCTCGAAGCGATGCGCGCTGTGGGGACAAGCAGAATCGCCTTTTCGTCCACCGGCTCGGTGTACGGCGAGCCGAACGTCTTTCCGACGCCCGAGGATGCGCCGTTTCCCCTTCAGAGTTCCCTCTACGGGGCGTCGAAGCTTGCCGCCGAGGGAATGATTGGCGCTTACGCGCACGCGTACGGTTTTACGGGCGTGGTCTTTCGCTTCGTTTCGATCCTCGGTGAGCGTTACACCCACGGACATGTGTCCGACTTCTTTCACGCGTTGAAGGCCGATCCGACCAGATTGCGTGTGCTTGGCGACGGCCGTCAGGAGAAGTCGTACCTCTACGTTCAGGACTGCATCTCGGCGATGTGCACGGCTGTCGCCGCTCACGAGAGCGATGCCGGGTCAACGCAGGTCTACAACCTCGGGACTGACGAGACGATCGTCGTCGACGAGTCGATAGCCGTGATTACCCGGCACATGGGCGTGTCTCCTACGATCGAGCACACGGGCGGCCGGCGCGCCTGGCCTGGGGACTCTCCCCTCATCCACCTCGACTGTGCTCGGATGCGAGCGCTCGGCTGGGCGCCGAAGCTGACGATCGAACAGTCGATCATCGTGACGCTGGACTGGCTCGAGGCCAACGCCTACGCGATGTCTGAACGCGCCGGCCTGCGATGAGTGTGATTTCGAGCAGGGCGCCCTTACGTGTTTCGCTCGGTGGTGGCGGAACCGATCTACCTTCCTACTACCGCGAGTATGGCGGGTTTCTCGTCTCAGGAGCAATCGACAAGTACGTCTACATGCTTACGCACACCGTCTTCCAGCGCCGCTACCTGATGAAGTACGCGCAGACCGAGGTCGTCGACGATATCTCGGAGATCCGACACCCGATCCTCCGCGAGGCATTGCTGCGCTACTGGCGTGGGGTCCCCCTCGAGATCGCTTCTGTGGCTGACGTGCCCGCCGGAACCGGGCTGGGGTCGTCCGGCGCATTCGCGGTCTGCGTCCTGAAGTCGCTGGCGCATGCGCGGTCGACGTCGATCACTCCGAGCGCGTTGGCGGAAGCGGCCTCCGAGATCGAGATCGACGTGCTCAACGAGCCCGTCGGAAAACAGGACACATATGTGGCCGCTCACGGCGGGATCTGCAGCTACACCTTCAATCGCGATGGGACCGTCGACGTGGTTCCGCTGGAGCTCGAGCCAGAGACGCTCCGAGGCCTCCGGGAGAATCTCCTCCTCTTCTACACCGGCGATGCTCGCGCGGCGTCCGCCGTCTTGGCCGATCAGGACGAGCGTTCACGCCGCGGAGACAAAGAGATGCTGGCGAACTTGCACAGAACGAAGGAGATGGGGTACCGCAGCCGCGATCTTCTGCTCGCGGGCGACCTCGACTCGTTCGGGGAATTGATGCACGAGCACTGGGAAAACAAGCGCGTCCGCTCACCGGGAATGCGCTCTGACCGCATCGACACGCTCTACACGCTGGCGAGACGGAGCGGAGCTGTGGGAGGCAAGCTTGTCGGGGCGGGAGGAGGGGGTTTCCTGCTCGTCTACACGCCACGGCCCGCGGACACCCGTCAAGCGATGGCCGCCGCCGGTTCGCAGGAGCTCGTCTTCGACTTCGAATTCGGCGGGGCGTACGCGAGCCTGCACGGATGAGTGAGCCGCTTCGAGTCGGAATCGTTGGGTGTGGGCTGGTCGGTAACAAGCGTGCAGACGCGCTCAGGCAGCAGGACCGTCTTGTCGGTTGCGTAGACGTCCTTCCGGGGGCCGCTCAGGGCCTCGCCGCTCGCTACGGTGGACGCGCCTGCGCCGACGTCGGTGAGCTGCTCGAGCTTGGCCCTCAGGTCGTGATCGTGGCGACGCCCCACGATCAGCTTGCAGCTCTGGCAGGACAGGCACTGGAGGGCGGGGCACATGTGCTGGTCGAAAAGCCGGCAGGTATGAGCACCTACCAGATCGATCAACTGAGCCGTTCGTCCGAAAGAAGTTCACAGGTGCTGAAGGTTGGCTTCAACCACCGTTTCTATCCGGGTCTTGCGAGAGCCGTCGAGGAAGTGCATTCGGGCAGCCACGGCGAGCTGATGCATCTTCGGGCTCGCTATGGCCACGGCGGGCGCCTGGGTTATGAGCGCGAATGGCGCGCCGATCCGTTACGTTCCGGCGGTGGTGAGCTGATCGACCAGGGCATGCACCTGCTCGATCTGGTCCACTGGATCGCGGGCCCTCTTCCGTTGCACTCTTCGCTTCTTCGTACGCAATTCTGGGATGCACCGGTTGAAGACAATGCGGCTTTGCTTCTCGGTGCCGACGAGAAGAAGGCACCGTGGGCGATGCTTCACGTGTCTTGGACCGAGTGGAAGAACACCTTCTCGCTCGAGATCTTTTGCCGAAGCGCAAAGTTGCAGGTCGACGGGCTCGCCCGGTCCTACGGTCCGCAGACTCTTCGTATTTATCGCATGAAGCCGGAATTGGGGCCGCCCGATGTTGAGGAGGTCACATTTCCAGCAGAGGACGTTTCGTGGCGCACGGAGTGGGAGCACTTCGCGGCCGCGCTCGCCGGCGAGGTCGAGTTGCTCGGCTCTCTGGCCGACGCGCGCTACGCCTGGGCGTGCGTCGAGGAAGCGTACGCGGGCGGCCCCTACACGCCGATGCGCAAGGAATTTCCGTGAGCCGCGTGCTCGTCACGGGCGGCTCGCTCGGGATCGGGCTTGCAGCCGCGCAGGCGCTGGCCGCACGGGGGCACGAGCTCTTGCTCGTGGCACGCGGGGCGGAGGACCTGCAGCGCGCGATCGAGTCGCTCGAGGGAGAGGGGCACGCGTCGTACGCGTTCGACGTCAGCGACGAGCAGGCGTGGGGAACGATCGAGCTCGAAGAGCTGCAGGGGCTCGTGTGCGCCGCCGCCGTCATGAACCCGATCGGACCCGTCGGCGGGTATGCGCCGGCGGAGTTCGCGCGTACGCTCGAGATCAACGTCGTGGGAATGCTGCTCGCCGTTCACAGCTGCCTACCGGCTCTGCGCGCGGGCAACGGACCTGTCGTCACGTTCGGCGGCGGAGGCGCCACGGCCCCGCTCCCGCGCTTCGACGCCTACGCGGCCTCGAAGGCGGCGATCGCGCGCCTGACTGAGAACCTGGCAGCGACACTGGCGCCGTTGCCGATCAACTGCGTCGCTCCGGGGTTCGTCGCCACTCGGCTCCACGACGCGACTCTCGAGGCGGGAGCCGAGGCCGCGGGAACCGACTTCTACGAGAAGACGCGTGCGAACGTTGCGGCCGGCGGCTTTCCGGTGTCCGAGGCCGCCGAGCTCGTAGTCCTGCTTCTCGGCGACGTGCCGTTCAGCGGCAAGCTGATCTCTGCACAGTGGGATCCATGGCGCGACCGGTCGTTCCACCGGCGGCTCGCGGACGACCCCGATCTCGCCACCGTTCGCCGTATCGACGGCGAGCTCTTTGGAAGGGTGACCAATGAGTGACCTCAGCTTCAGCGTCGTCGTCCCGGCGTACAACGAGGAGGCGAACATCGAACGCGTCTACACCCGTCTGCGAAACGTGCTCGATGGGCTTGGTCTGCGCTGGGAGTTGATCTTCAGCGTAGACCCATCGACCGATCGCACGGAGGAGCTGATTCGTGCGCTGCACGAGACCGATCCGCGCGTGAAGCTCCTGCGCTTCTCGCGGCGGTTCGGGCAGCCGATGGCGACGCTTGCGGGACTCGAGGCGTCCTCCGGCGACGCGGTCGTCGTGATCGATTGCGACCTACAGGATCCGCCCGAGCTCATCGCGGAGCTCGTCGCGCGTTGGCGGGAGGGATACGACGTCGTCTACGCCCAGCGTCGCAGCCGTGAGGGTGAGACGCTCGTCAAGCGCATCGTGTCGTACGTCGGCTACCGCGTGATCGCGCGTGTCGCAGACGTGGACATTCCGGAGAACGCCGGCGACTTCCGGCTCATGAGCCGGCGCGTCGTTGACAACGTTGTTGCGCTGAAGGAGAGCCACGGCTTCCTACGCGGGCTCGTCGCCCTCGTCGGCTTCCGGCAGACGAGCATGTTGTACGACCGGGAGCCGCGCGCTGGGGGGTCGGGCAAGTACAACCGCTTCCTCGGCTCGCTCGTGATCGGGCTGAACGGTGTCTTCGGCTTCTCGGTCTACCCGCTGCGCCTCATCTCCGCGGGCGGGATCATCTTCTCGGTCTTCGCATTCTTACTGGCGATTGCCGACTTCATCTTGAAGCTGGCCGGTTTCCCGTTCCCTGTCGGCAACCCCACCATCGTCATTCTGGTGACCTTTTTGGGCGGGATCCAACTGCTGTCGCTCGGCGTGATGGGCGAGTACATCGGCCGCATCTACGACGAGACGCGCGAGCGGCCGAAATACATCATCGAATCGCGGCATGGTTTCGACTAGCAGCCGTGATTCGCTACCGCCGGTCTGCATCCTCGCCGGCGGCATTGGTGCCCGGCTCGGCGATCTGGTGGCCGAAACGCCGAAGCCGCTCCTCGAAGTTGCCGGCAAGCCGTTTCTTCTTCACCAGCTGCGACTGCTCGCCGCGAACGGAGCCCATTCGGTGGTGCTCTGCACCGGCTATCTCGGCGAGCAGGTCGAGGAGCGGATCGGCAACGAGCGGTTCGGAATTCGCATTACCTACAGCCACGACGGGCCAGAGCTCGCCGGCACGCTCGGCGCGATCCGCCGCGCGCTCCGGCTGCTACCGGAGCGGTTCCTCGTGCTCTACGGTGACACGTACCTGCAGCTCGATTACCGCGGCGCCGCCGACGCCTGGGACGCGAGTGGTCTGGCGGGGCTGATGACGGTCTTTCGCAACGACGGAAGGTGGGACACATCGAACGTCGTGTACCGAGACGGCCGCGTCGTCGCCTATGACAAGGGCGCGCGTACGCCGGAAATGCATTGGATCGACTACGGCCTCGGCGGACTCGATGTGAGCGCGCTCGAGCTCGTCGACCCGCTGGAGAGCGACCTCTCCAAGCTGCAACGGCGGCTCGCGGCAACCGGTGAGCTATGTGGATACGAGGCCACAGAGCGGTTCTACGAGATCGGTACCGCCGCGGGACTTACCGAGACCGACAAGTTCCTCAGAGGCGCTCGAGTGTGAGCCCAATCACGAGTTTGGGGGGTATGAAAGTCACGCCTATGCCGAGCGGCCCTGCAACAATGCCGTCGCTGCCGCGGTCGCGCTATATCGAAGTGCAGCGACGGCGAGGTAGCGGCCTGCCTGATGATGGGCGGACAGCGCGTAGCCGGCCGGGTGCGTCCAGACAAAGGTCCTTTGCAACGTAGAGTGTGCGGCAACTGCGGTCGCGAAGCCGCACAGGAGCGCGACCTGAAACGGGACGCTGAGTGCATCGTGCAGGCCCGTCGTGACGAGGAGATACAGCAAGGCCACCGCGGCGCCCGCGAGCGCGAAGCGAATCCCTCGCTTGCCAAGGGTCGTGTGCATCAGCATTTGCCTCAAGACGGTCTTACGCACCTGCGAGTCCCCGGTAAGTCCAGCCGGCATCCTCAGCCGCTCTGCGGTCGACACCCATGCATCCGTCGATCACGAGTCGGCGCGCGGGGCGCAGCGCGCGCCAGTCGACGTCGCTGAGCTGGGGCAGCGCGGTCATGACTGCGAGTGCGTCAGCGTCCTCGACGGAAGCCTCGAACGAACGCTCGCGGGTCAGTCGCGCGCGCGGCTCGAAGGGCTCGGCAGTCGGGTCCCAGGCAGCGACCGTTGCTCCGCGCTCCAGAAGTTGCGAGACGACCTTGAGCGGGAGCGAGTCGCGCAACGTCGAGGTGCCGGGCTTGTACGTCAGCCCGGCGACAGCGATCCGCCTCCCATCCAGTGAGCCGAGTGACTCCTCGAGCCAGCCGAACGCGATCTCCGCGTGGCGCTCGTTCGCCCGGATCACGGTCTCGAAGAGCTCCGGCCGTCCACATCGCTCTCCCACGTCTCGGAGCGTGATCAGGTCGCGTGTGAGCGTCGCGCCCGAGAACGCCGTGCCCGGCCACAGCGGCGCGGAAGGCGAGACTCGCGGGTCGGCGCGGAGCGCGGCCGCCACTTCCATTGGATCGGCTCCCACACTCAGCGAGAGCCACGCCAGATCGTTCGCGAACGCGACACAGAGCGCGAGGTACGCGTTCGTCGCGTGCTTCGCCATCTCCGCCGCCGCGAGTCCGAGCCGCCTCGGCTCTTCCGAGAAGGGAGCAAGGGCACGAGCAGCGCGCTCGAACGCCTCTTCGTCATCAGCACCGATGAGCAGGCGCGCAGGGTGGAGAAAGTCCTCGAGCGCACTCCCAAGGCGAAGGTTCTCCGGCGCGTGGGCAAGCAGAAGATCGCGCTCCTCGGCGTGGAGCAGGTCGCGCCAGCGTCGGCATGTGCCGACCGGGACCTGGGAACCGACCAGCAGGAGAGCACCGCCGGGGGCCTCGTTGGCGAACGCGCGGACTGCATTGTCGAGGCGCGGATCGGCAACATTCCCCACACCGTCTACCTGGGTGTCGTAGACCAGGTGCACCACACTTGCTTCGGCCATCGCCGTCGCGGGATCGTCCACGATCGAGAGGATGCCGCCGTCGAGCGCCAGCCGTAGCGCCTCGTCCAAACCCGGCTCAGACACCGGGCCCGAGGCCTCGGCGATCGCCGACCGGAGTTGGGAATCAGGGTCCCAGCCCAGAACGCGTCGTCCGCAAGTACTCCAAGCCGCAGCTGCCACGCTGCCGAGGTGCCACAGTCCAACAACCGCTACCGCGTCTCCCTCACGGCTCATCCTGTCACCGGACGCGAGGGAACCTTCGCTCTCGAAACCGCTCTCACCGTAGGCCGACCAACGGACTCCGCGCAGCCGCGACCATCGCGAGAAGCAGCAGCGCCCGCTTCGCCTCCCGTGAAGTGGGCCTTGACGATCAGCAGGTCGATGTGGGTGAGGAGGGCGATGCCGACCAGGCCGACTGCGACCGGCGCGAGATACCGCAGAAACGGGCGCAGGTCGATTCGCGACTCCCTCGAGCTGTCGGCGAGCGGGGCACGGATCAGGCCGAACGCGAGCGCCGTGCCGACCAGCGCGCTCGCGGTCGTCGCCAGAACTGCTGCGCCGAGGCGATACCCCGCCGCGGCGGCGATCGCGAAGACCCCGAGGCGCAGCAGGAACGGGACGACGTACAGCGCGGCGAGCGCGTGAAAGCGCTGAGTGCCCTGGAGTACGCCCATCGCAACAGGCGCGATGAACGCTGTGACGAGGCCTGCCTCGGCCAGGACGACCACACCAGTCGAGTCGATGTTGAGCAGATTCGAGAGCGGCAAGGCCAGCACGAGCGCGAGCACGACCAGTGGCCCGGTCGCGATGAGAGCGAGGCGGAGCGTCCGCCGTGCGAACGCATAGGCGCTTGCGGAGTCGCCGGACGCGATGCGGCGCGACACCTCACGCGAGACCGCCATCTGCAGCGCCTGAGCGGGGATGAGGACGACTGCCAGCAGCCCGAGCAGCGCGGCGAGCGAGCCGTATCTGTCGCTGCCGAGCAACCTGCCGGCGGCGAGCAGGAAGATGTAGTTCGCGACGATCGCAACGCCGGAGGCAACAGCGAGCAGCGCGCCGCTTCGCGCTCCACTCTGAAGCCGTGTCGATTGGGGGATCGTCAGTTCCGATGGCGCCTGGGTCGAGGCCACCGCAGCATTCTGCGCGAACGAGCGGCTGCGCCCACTGAAGAACCCCGAGCGTCTCCTCCTGCCTCGCGACTTAGCCATCGGGCTACTCCTCTACACGTTCTGCACCGACAGCTTGGCGTCATGCTGCGGTCGATCGTCGACGGCGGGTCGATCCTGCGTCGCCTGGCGTTTCCGCCGATTCTCATTGAGGCGTCCGTCAGGATTTGCATCACCTGCTTTCATCACCATCTCCACGCAGGGATCCGCCTGTTCGCGTTGATCCAGGCGAGCACCGCCTTTGTACGTAGGGGAGTTGGGTCTCGTAGCGCCGTGCGTGGCTCGAGCGACGCACGGCCGCCCACGCGAGCCCTGCGACCGGACGCGGTCAAGTTGCGATCTCCGGCCGTTCGAAGCGGTGGAAGATCGCATCTGCCTGCAGAAGCTGCCCCGTCTGCGGATTCGTGAATCCGGGCTCGAGACCCACCATGACATAGCCCTTGCCGAGCAAAAGTTGATACAGCGCGCCAAATGTCAGCTCGTCGCTGTAGAGAGGCGTTAGTGACATTTCGACCTGCACCGTGTCGATCTTCGGGAGGCATCGATCGGCACCTCGGAGTACGCGACCCTCGAACCCCTGCGCGTCGATCTTGAGATAGACACCCTCGCCGGGGTGACAGAGATTGTGGAAGATCGCGTCCAGCATCCGGATCTCGACGTCTTCCGTGCCGACGAATCTTGACTCCGGGGCAGCCTCCATATGTAAGGGAAGCATTTCGAGCATCGAGCTGCTTTCCGAGTTTGCAGCGACGTTGATGGTCGCCATGCCCTCGACGTCCCCGAGTGCAAAGTTGAACGCTTGCCAATTCGGATCTTCCCCTACAAGCGACTGCAGTCTGCGGAACGGGACGCTCAGCGGCTCGAACGAGCAGATACGGCCCTCGAAGCCGAGATCACTTCGCAAGTGGTGCGCAAACTGGCCCGCGTTCGCTCCGACGTCCAGAACGACATCGATTCGCCATGAGCTCATCAGGCGCCGCCGTCGGGCTATCGGGTGTGATTCGGGGTTGAATCTTGCAAGGTCGTACCCGAGACTCCACAGTCGTCTCCGTACCTCGCGCTTGAGAGTCATCGAAACATCTGCCACCTCGGAATGCCCGTGGACATTGAACTTGGCGCCGAGCTCGTCCAGCTGCTTCCGCATGGGCCAGAAGTGGTCGCTAGTGTGTGACTCTCCAGCCGTGTAGCAAACGCTGGTCTGTGCCGTCCCAAGACCGTAGTTTCCGCATTGCCGTTGTTACGAGTCACGATTCGTCATTACTACGACTTCGGGACGGACCGGGCCATCGTCGGAGACGATCTTGTGCGCCCGGACGCCTGGGACAGGCTCCGGACGAAGACAAGCGGAGTCTTCGCCATACCGCCCACGCGCGAGGAGTTCGTCCAAACGGCCGAGGGGCGAGCTGACATTGCCGGTCGAGCGCGGGCAATCGACGCGTGGCTTGAGGGACGAGGCGCAAGAGTCGTCGCCTCCTACGGTGTGGGCGGAGCCGCCCTCGAGTGGTGGTTGCACAAGCTTCGTCCACGCCGCAAGCTCATCGTGACCGACTATGGAGAGGCGACTGTACAGCGCCTCGTCGAGACCTTCCCGGAAGTCGTCGTTCGCTACCACGACCTGCTCCGTGACGAACCGCTTGTGGCCGACGTTCACCTCTTCCATCGAATTGACACCGAGCTCACCAACCGCGAGTGGCAAGAAGTCTTCACCCGCTTTGCTCGGGTGCCCATACTCGTGGTCGCGACGGAGGTGCTCGACCTTCGACGACTCCTGCTCGAGCTCCGCTTGCGCCGGCGGATGAAGCTGCGCCACGCGACCAAGGCCGGATACCTCCGGTCGAGCGCAGCTTTCGAAGCGCTCTGGCGACCGACGCACACGTCCCACCCGATCCGGATGCACGACCTAAGTAGCTGGGAGCTCCGACCACGAGCCGTGGGTCGCACCGACTCGGCCCGCGGTCTCTCGCACACGTACGAACCCCTTCCCGACCGCAGAGTCCGCACGCGCGCAGCCGAGCCTTCCGACGTCATCGACCACCTCCGCAAAGGGGATCGAACTGTGGGAGGGCTGTCGCGACATCACGAGGGAGGACTCCAGCGACCCGATCCGTGAGGAGCCCGCTTTCGGGGAGCCTGATCGACTGAAAGCCCGGCTCCCGGACGATCGACGAGCGCGTAACCCTGAGCCGCGACCTCTGACGGGCGCGTGCGGTAATGAGCCGAGGGTGACGAAGTCGTGACGGGGCAAGCTGTCGTGGTCGCATTCGGCGAAAGCGCAGTCTTTGCCATCGTCGCGCTCTGTGCCGGGGAGTTCCTCCTCTCCCGCGCCGAACTTCTCGTCGGACGGGCACTCGGAGGCGCCGTCGTCCGCGACCGGGCTCCGTCGGCGACGCGCCTGGGCTCGGCGTTGCTGGTTGGCTTCGGCACCGAAGGCTACGTCGGCGTCGGTCTGGGGCTGGCGCGCATCTTCAGCTGGATCTCGCTGGTGATCGCTGCCCTGGTCGTCGTTGCCGTCGGTCGGGGCGTCCTACGGCGTTACGCCGCCGCCGCACGACATCTCTCTCTTCGCACGGTCGACCGGCTCATCGGCCTCGGGCTGGCAGGCGTAGCCGTCCTTGTACTCGCCAACGCTCAAGCGGCTCTCGCACCCCCCAGGCAAACAGACGAGCTCTCCTACCACCTGCCGCAGGCGGAGGTGATCGTGCATACGCACCGCCTGCCGCTCACGCTGGGCGGGCACTACTTCTACGGCAACCTTCCCAAGCTCATGGAGGTGCTGTATGCGGAAGCGCTCGCGGTCTCCGACGACTTCCCGCTAACGCATCTCGTCCATCTGATGATCGTCTGCTCGTTCCTGATCTTCCTCTACGGGACGATGCGCAGGTTCTTCGGTGGCAACGCCGGATTGCTGGCGGTTCTGTTCGTTCTGCTCTACGGCGACTTCCTGGAGAACGCGACCACGGCGCTCATCGACGCGGCCGGCGTCAGCTACGAGATCGGCAGCCTCCTCGCCTTCGCGTCCTGGGTCGAGGGACGTCGCCCCGAAGACGCCGCCCGCTCGGCGCTCATGATGGCCTTCGCGTTAAGCGTCAAGTACACGTCGGCGCCGATGCTGCTTTTCCTCGGTGCAATGCTCGCGATCGCGCTGTTCCTCTCGAGTCCACGTCTCCGATACCGCGCGCGGTTCGTCGGTGCGCTCGCCGCGACGGTGGTCGTCGGCTGTGGCTTCTGGTACGCGAAGAACGCCGTCCGCTACGGTAACCCGTTCTACCCTCTCTACTTCGGGCACCCGGGTGTCAGCGACCTCGCCTATCGAGGCCTGATCAACGACATCCAACGGTTCGGACCGCGAACGCTGCACGACTTCGTGCGCATCCCTTCCCGGTATGCGCGCCTGGCCGATCTGACCGTCTTCTTGAGCTTCTACCTAGGACCGTTCGCGCTGCTAGTCCGCCGCTCGACCGTGATCGTGCGCCTGCTGTTTGCGTGGGCCGTCCTCTACTCCACCTACTGGTTCTTCCTTGCCACGCATCAGACGCGATTCCTGATGTCGGCCGTGATTACGGCCGCGATCCTGCTGGCGATCGCCCTTGTCCACCTCAGAGGGCTTCTTCCGCGACTCGGGCTCGTCACGGCGGCCATCGTCGCGATCGTCTTCACGAACATAAGGATCGTTGATCCGAGGCCCGCGAACATCAGCTACACGACCAAGGTCAAGCTTCGCTATTCGACGTGGGCGTATGCCCTCGGCCGCGAGAGCACGACCGAATATCTCCAGCCGTACTTTGGGTGTCACCTCACGGCGCTCCACTACCTCGAGCAGCGCCATCTGACGGGCAACGTGATCGACAACTGGACGCAGTGGCACGACGCGGTCTTGACGATCTACGAGTCGGGAAACAAGTTCCGGAACTTCGCCTCGACCGATCGCGGCGCGCGGCTGTGGGCCGATCTCCGGAGCGGCGACATTAGGTACGTGTACGTCCGAGAGAGCATGAAGGCGGCGTTCGGCCATGCGACCGATCCCCAGGAGGTCGCCTATCGCGACGAGCGTCTTCCGGTTGAGACGACGATCCTGCGCCACGCACGCCCTGTTTGGTCGGAGGATGAGTGCCGCCTGTACCGGATCGAAGGTGAGGTTCGGGATTCGTGATCCCCGATAGCGTCGTCGCAGTTGGCCGCCGCTAGCATCACGATCGTCTCCTTCACGTTTGTTCTCTTCTTTGTCGGCCGAGCA
Organism: Actinomycetota bacterium; assembly: GCA_005883355.1. Classification (GTDB taxonomy): domain Bacteria; phylum Actinomycetota; class Thermoleophilia; order Gaiellales; family Gaiellaceae; genus 3-1-20CM-4-69-9. The sequence continues at coordinate 69,810 of VAXG01000038.1, forward strand.
CCTGTCCGCGGCCAGGACGAATGGTGGCCACGAGGGGCGCGGGCCAGATTGTCCGGGCGGTGGGATCCTTCCCCGACGACTTAGTCCGTCGTCTCGCCGGCGCGTTGCGTTTGTCGACGAACCCAACAACAGACAGATGTTCGGCCACGTAGCTGCGATGGGAGGGTATCCGCAGCTCCTTCAGCACGGCACTCAGGCGTCTTTGGCGGCGACGGCACCTGCGGACGCGACTTGAAGTGCTTCCTCGTCGGATAGGTCCGGATAGAGGGGGAGGCTCAGGATCTCGGCGGCGAGCCGCTCGCTTATCGCAAGGCTTCGATCGACCGGCATCAGATACGCGTATGCAGGCTGTCGCTGCACCGGCGTCGGGTAATGGATCGCCGTCTCGACACCCATATTTGCGAGCGTCTCCCGAAATCGGTCCCGTTCCCTCACACGTATGACGTACAGGTGGTAGACGTGGCGACGTCGCTCTGCTTCGATTGGCACGGAAGCGCTCGAGCCGTCGAGAGCAGAGCGATATCGCGCCGCCAGCTCTCGGCGCCTCTCATTCCAGCCGTCGAGATGCTTCAGTTTCGCCGTGAGCACCGCCGCTTGGAGCGCGTCGAGGCGGCTGTTTCGTCCTCGCAGTACGTGCTCGAAGCGCTCCCGCTCGCCGTAGTTACGCAGGAGGCGCGCGCGCGCTGCAACATCGGGGTCGCTCGTGACGACGGCGCCACCATCGCCGAGTGCGCCGAGGTTCTTCGTCGGATAGAAGCTGAATGCACCTGCTAGCCCAAACGAGCCCGCGCGCCGCCCATCGTACTCGGCCCCGTGCGCCTGAGCGCAGTCCTCGACCACGGTGATTCCGTAGCGCTGTGCAAGCCCGAGGATCTGGTCCAGGTCAGCACATTGGCCGTAGAGATGGACGGGCACAATCGCTCTGGTACGTGGCGTTATCGCCTCTTCGATCAGCGCCGGATCGAGTGTGTACGTGGTCTCTTCGCAGTCCACGAGCACCGGTCTTGCCCCCGCTCCCTCGATCCCCACGATCGTTGGAACGCACGTGTTCGCGGCCGTGATCACCTCATCACCCGGAACGAGGCCAGCGGCCTGGAGAGCGATCGTGATCGCGTCGGTGCCAGAAGCGACCCCGACCGCAAATCGCGTACCGCAATACGACGCAAAAGTCGTCTCGAACCGGTCCAACTCCTCACCCAACACGTAGCGGCCGGCGTTGAGGACTCGGGCCATGACGTCCTGGAGCTCCTTGCGGTGGCGAGCCGTGTGTCGCGCGAGGTCGTTGAACGGAATGTCAGCCGCTTGCATCCCAGTAGCTGCGAGCGCCGTGCTCTCGGTAGAAGTGAAGGGTTTCTGCGAGGCCGTCGCGGAGTTCCACTTGCGGGCGCCACCCGAGCTCGCGTTCGATCTTGCTGAAGTCCGCCCAATAGTCGCCGATGTCAATGGATTTTCGATCCGCCGGGAACGGAACGAGTTGCCATTTGCCGCTGCCGTTAAGCTCGACCACCAGCTGCGCGAGGTCTGTGAGGCTGATCGGGTTGGCATCCCCGAGGTTGTATACCTGACCCACTGCCTCATCTCGCGTGGCGGCGAGGAGGAACGCGCTCACTGCGTCGTCGACGTAATTGAAGTCGCGTCGTTGCCGACCATCGCCGAATACATCGAGATGTTCACCACTAAGGATCAATCTCAGCCAATAACCAAGAAACGTCTGCCGCGCATCCCTCACGCGCATCCGCGGTCCATATGTGTTGGTCAGCCGTAGGACCGTGACACGAATGCCGTACACATCGCCATACAACAGGTGGTACCACTCGCCAGCAGTCTTGTTGATCCCGTTTACGTCGACGGGGTGAATGGGGTGGTCCTCCGTAACTGGAAGCTGTCGGGGGCGCCCATAGATCTGCCGCGTGCTGGCAAACACTATGCGGACGTCTGGATTCTGGTGCCTGCACGCTTCGAGAATTGAGAGCTGGCTTCTGCAATTGATCTCGAGGTCGTTGTACGGAGCGACCATGGAGTCGATGTGACTCGTCTGACCCGCGAGATTGAAGACGAAATCCTGCTCTCGAACGAGGTATCGCAGACTGTGTTCGTCACGTACGTCCGAGATGTTGACGGTGACCGCCTCCTCAATCCCGGCGATGTTGAAGAGATTGCCGCCGTACTCGTCGATCAAGGAATCGACGAGCATGACGCGCGCTCCAGACTCGACAAGTTCTCGGGCTAGGTTCGAGCCGATGAAGCCGAGCCCGCCGGTGATGAGAACGCGAGCTCCGTTGAATGCGGGCGCTAGATCGGGCCGTAGCATTGCGTCATCGTCTACCGAGCACGCGGTCGTATTCCTCGGCCGCTTAGCGTTTGCAGCTAGTCACCGTCCGCGGGCGTCATGGATTCAGAACGTGACTCGCGGAAATGCAGGCTCCCTGGGAGACGCCGGACGTGACTTACCGCATCTCCCAGAGTGCTGCGCACTGTCAGCCTCGCGAAATCGCCCGAAGTCAAGAACCCGTCGGCGAAGTTCGGCTCGACGGTTCGAACGAGTTCGAACGCCCGATTGACAGCCGCAAGGTACGGGTCCCAGACGAGGCGCTCCTCCAGTCGAGAAGGTGGATAGTTGGAGGTCCAAAAGAAGGATCCCGAGGCCGCGGAATGTAGGTGAGTCGACCTCCGACGGCCCATGTGCCGCGCGCGGGGATGGAAGAGCTTCAACGAGTGATAGTGGTAAAAGACGAGCGGGGCATCGTCCACCCAGACTCGCCCGTCACGCTCGCTCAGCGTATAAGCAGACACGTTCCACGGGGCAAGACCCCCTCCGACGTGCTGGAGCACGCTCACACCTTCGAACCGTTCCGGCCAGTCGTCGAGGTACTTCTGGTCGCCGAGCTTTCCGTCCTCCTCGCGGTAGTAGCACCATTCGAGACAACGCTCGCGCCACCAATCCAGCGCCTCGAGTCCCCGCTGATCGCGCCTGAACGTGACCCACTCGACGTTATAGATGCCGCTCGTCGGTTCCATGTGCCGATGCTCCGGAGCGTACCGGTGCGGCACGATCTGGATCGAGTTGTCTGCGAGCTCGGCGAAGAGTGGCTCTGGGTGCGAGAAGAAGTGGATGTCGGAATCGACATACGTAATGGCTTCGAGATCAGGTTCGCAGTCGAGGCAGTACCGGGCGATGCAAGGGGTCGCTGTCCAGCAGTATTCGAGCTGGGTCCGATCGGCTTTGGCCGCCGCAAGCCAGGGATCATGCCGCTCCAGGTCGCCTAGGGGAATCGCTGTGAGCCGAGGCAGTCGCAGCCGCGCGAGCACGTTGTACGCTCGATCGTCCATGCAGAAGGCGCGTAACTGCGCGCGAGGCTCCACTTGTCGGAGCGACGCGTAAAGGGCAAGGCCCCGCACGAGATACTTGCTGTCGAACAAGGTGCAGAAGTCGGGTGGCACGCGGGGGCGAAGACTAGCCACCCGCCCGGAGGGTTGGCTCGATTCGGCACTCATTAGGTCGCAGCTGACATACTCGAACCGGGCAACTAGTCGCTGATCTTCTCGCGGACGTGGGCGCCGGACGCAAAGCCGAGGGGTATCGCCGTGGACTCTTGGGCTGCGTAGAAGTACAGCTCGGTTCGGCTGGGCCACTCCGATCTCCATACCGCGACCGCGGGAAACACTTGCTCGAGCGTGTGTCGCAGATCGTCCTCATCGCGGTATTCGAGCTCATGGTGGATGAGGTGGCTGTTGACGCTGTCACCAGCAGCGATCGTATCGCCAGCCAGTACGCCGCCGCGCGCGACGAGGCGGCTTCGCACACCTTCGAGGATCGCTGTCACTTCGGCAGCCGTGAAATGCTCGATCGCGCCCGACCAGACGATCGTGTCGAATTGCCCGTCCGGAAGCGACTCGCGGACATCGCGGAGTTCGTAGCTGACGTTGGGGGCGGCGTTTACCCGCTTCGCGTAGTGGATCGCGTCTGCATCGAAATCGACTGCCACCACCTTTTCAGCCCGGTTCGCGTAGAAGTGACGCGCGTAGAAGCCGTCGCCGCAGCAGAGGTCGAGGACGCGTCCGCCGATTGGCACGGCGAGTGACGCGAACACGCCGCGCTCCTCGGCGATGTTGTGCCGCTGCGCGTCGCCCATGTAGTGGAGGCCGACGTAGTGGTCGAACCACTCTGGCGGCGGCGGGTGTCCCCACTCCGCCTCCGCCTGCCACCGGTGCGTGTGCCGGTTCGCCCAACGCATCGCCTGATTCACGCGACGGAGAGCCTGGGCGGAGCGATGCCTCACGCGACCATGCTAACGGTGGTCCCGGCGAAAGAACGCAAACGGCGGCACCTCATCGGCCGCGCGATGAGGTAGCTGTGGCCGCTAGCGGGAAATGGGAGTTCGCGCTCTGCGACCTCGCCGGCAACGACCTCTCCGGCCTCGCCTCAGCCCTCACCTGGGTATCGGCGATCAGGGCGAGGTGGACAACCGTACGATGCCGCTGATGCGCATCCTCATCGTCGACACCTACTACCCGGCGTTCCTCGATTCCCACTACGCCGAGCGCCCGACTCTGGTCGACGCCTCGTACGACGTCCAGTGGCGCGTACTCATGGACCGGTTCTTCGGGACGTGCGACTCCTATTCACACTTCTTGGGCGAACTTGATCACCAGGCGCACGAAGTGGTCGTCAACTGTGAACCGCTCCAGCGTGCGTGGGCTCGCGAGCATGGTGTTCGATTCAAGAAGCGACTGGGTCGGCTCTCTGCTCCGCCGCTGGTACTTCAGCAGGCAGAGGAGTTTCGCCCAGACGTCGTCTACATGCAGGACCTCAACGCTCTCAGTCCTCGGGGCCTGAGAGCCTTGCGCGCACGATCGCGCCTCCTGGTCGGCCAGATCGCGAGCGAACCCCCGCCTGACAAGCAACTCGCTCCGTTCGACCTGATTCTGACGTCGCTGCCTCACTTCGTGCCCATGTTCCGGGCGAAAGGCTTCGCGAGCGAGTACTTCCGGATCGCGTTCGACCCACGCGTCCTCACGCGTGTGCAGACCAATGCACCGGCAGAGGACGTCGTTTTCGTCGGCACACTCGCCCGAACGCAGCACGGCAGGGGCAACGAGTTGCTCGAACGCGCCGCGCGGCGAGCACCGATTGAGTTCTGGGGCTACAACCTCGATGGGTGGCCCGCGGACGCGGCCATCCGCCGTCGCTATCGCGGTGAAGCGTGGGGCCTGGACATGTACCGCATGCTGGCGGGTTCGAAGATCGCCCTCAACCGACACATCGATGTGGCAGGGGACTACGCGAACAACATGCGCCTCTACGAGGCGACTGGTGTCGGAACGCTCCTCATCACCGACGCGAAGCGCAACCTCGCCGAGCTCTTTGAGCCTGACGTGGAGGTCGTCACGTACGCGAGTGAGGCCGAACTCGTGGAAAAGATCCGTCACTACGTCGCCGACGAAGCGGAGCGCTCGAGGATCGCACGTGCAGGGCAGGAACGCACACTCCACGACCACACGTACGCCCACCGCATGCGCGAGCTCGTCGCGATTCTGGGTCGATTTCTGCCCTGACGCCCCCGCTACTGGACGTCAGTGGCTCTCCGATCACATAGGTTGAGCAAGGCGAGCTTCCGAAGTACGGTCGAGGCGGCCAGGAGGCCGGTATGGAACAGGCGGAGGGCGGTATAGAACAGCCAGGACAGCACGCGCTCTCTTCGGGGCAACGTGTCGAGGAGCTGTCGAGAAGCGAGCTTGAACTCTCTCTGGAAGTGGCTCAAGTCGGCGGACTTCGCCTCCTCGTGGAGCCACCGCACAGCGAGCTCGCGATCGATTGTCGTCGGTAGGCAACCGCCCACGGCGAGCCGAAGCTCGAACTCCGTGTCGAAGATGTAGTGCAGATCTTCGCGAAAGACCCCGAAAGCGTCGAAGATCCGGCGCCTCCAAAAGGACGCTGCCTGCGGGACGCCCCACGGCATGCGGACCCACGCGCCTCGAGGCCCGCGGGGCAGCCGAGGTCGCCATACTGTCTCGAGCGTGCCGTCGGAATAGAGGTAGCGGCACGCCCCGCAAACCCACGAGACAGCCGGGTCGGAGAAGAAGGGAAGCGCGACCTCGAACGCCCCGGGCAGGTAGTAGTCGTCGCTGTTGATGTACGCCACGACCTCGCCCGAGGCAAGGGCCAGCCCTTTGTTGATGGCGTGGGATTGACCCCTGTCGGGCTCGCTCACCCAGTGCGCGAGTCGCGACTCGTACTGGCGGAGGATGTCGACGGAGCCGTCGGTCGAACCTCCGTCGATCACGATGAACTCGAGATCCGGATAGTCCTGATCGAGCACGGACCGGATCGTCCGCTCGAGGTACACCGCCTGATTCAGCGAGGGCGTGATGACTGAGAGTCGCGGAGGTGTCACTGAGAAGTAACCACGAAAAGCCCGAGCGCGTAGTACGACGACGAGCCGTGGACCGCGAGCGCGGCCTGTCGAGTCGCGGGCTGCCAACTCTTTCCGTCGAGCTTTGCCCACCAGGCTTCGTCGCTGACAGCGAATCGCTCGAGAAGACGGGGGAGGCGCTCCGCGCCGTACACGCGGTGGTACGGAGGAAAGATGCCGTCGATCCCAACGGGCAACGTCAGGACCATGTCGCCATCGGGGCGTAGAAGACTCGCGAGCCTTTCCATCGCCCGGAGATCGCCGTCAGGATCGGTGGTAGAGCCGTACCGACCCCCGAGGCCAACGTGCTCGATCGTCGAGCAATTGAGCACCTGATCGAAGGAGCATGGCTCAAACTCCAGCTCGTTCAAGTTGCCCTGTCGGTACGTGATGGGCGCACCCTTGAATTCGAAGGCGCACGGCTCCAGGTCGATGGCCACGACCTCATGGCCCGCGAAGGCCGCTGCCAGTGCGACAAAGCCGGTTCCCGCCCCGAAGTCGAGAACACGCCCCGGATCGCGGCGCAGCCGGCTGAGAACCCACGCCCATTCGATTGTCCGATCGCCGCTCAGCCCCGGACCCATTCGGAAGCGCTCCGCGGCTTTGATCAAGCCCCAGCCGCCGGCCTGAAGCAACCTCGCGGCCGCCGCGCCGGCGGACCTCACAATCGGGCTCCTGAAGCCGCCGAGGGGATGTGAGAGCGACCAACGCGAGCGCAGGCCGGTGCTGAGGATGTCCGCATCGCGCGTATCATTACCTGGCGCAATGACGGACTCAGCCACTCCCCGCGCGTCTGCCTCGCGCGCGACCTCGAGTCCAAGGTTCGTCATCAGGCAGAGGCGGGGTTTTATTCTGCCGGATCTCAGAGAGCTCTGGCATTACCGCGAGATCGTCTACTTCCTGTCGTGGCGAGACGTCAAGGTGCGCTACGCGCAGACGATGCTCGGAGCCGCCTGGACTCTGCTGCAGCCGCTCGCGCTCATGCTTCTGTTCACGTACGCGTTCAGCCGAGTCGGAAGCGTCAAGACGGGAAGCGTGCCGTATCCCCTCTTTGCGCTTGCCGGCGTAGCGTTCTGGACCTTCTTTGCGCGAGCCGTGACCGGCGGCTCCGAGAGCCTCGTTCAAAATGCCGCTCTCCTGACAAAGGTGTACTGCCCGCGGATCCTCATTCCCATCTCGACGATCATGGCTGCTCTGGCGGATCTAACCTTGAGCCTCGTGCTCCTGATCGGCGTGGCCGCGGTCTACGACTACTACCCGACGTGGCGGCTCGTGCTTCTTCCCGCCGCTGTCCTGCTCGGCGTTCTCCTGATCGCAGGCGTCACCTTCCTCTTCTCGGCGATCAACGTTCGCTTCCGGGACATCGGCCAAGCGCTCCCGTTTCTCGTGCTGTCGTGGCTCTTCCTCAGTCCGGTGGCTTATCCCGTGCAGAATCGTGTGTTCGAGCTCAACCCGCTCGCCGGAGTGATCGATGCGTTCCGCTGGTGCGTGCTCGGGACGCCAGTCACGGCTTCGAGTCTCCTTCTCGCCGGCAGCATCACGGTCGGGCTGCTCGTTGTGGGAACCGGCTACTTCGTCCGCGCCGAGCGCACCTTCGCCGACATCGCATAGAAGTGAGCGAGCCTCTCCTCGTCCTCGAGAACATCGGGAAGCGGTATCGCCTCACGCGCCGAGCTGCCGCGACCACGATCAGCGACGCCGCCCAGGAGGGACTCGCGAACATCAAGCACCGCTGGTCCACGCGCGGAATGTCCGATTCCGACCGGGAGTTTTGGGCGCTGCGGAACGTCTCATTCGAGCTCCAACGCGGCGACGTTCTTGGAGTGATCGGACCCAATGGAGCGGGAAAGTCGACCCTGCTGAAAGTCCTCGCTCGGATCACGGAGCCGAGCGAAGGCTACGCTTTCATCCAGGGTCGCGTCGGGTCGCTGCTGGAGGTCGGCACGGGCTTTCACCCCGAGCTCAGCGGACGCGACAACGTCTACCTGAACGGCGCGCTCCTCGGGATGCGCCGCCGCGAAATCGCTTCTAGGTTCGACGAGATCGTCGAGTTCTCGGGGATCGGGCGTTTTATCGACGTGCCCGTCAAGCGCTACTCGAGCGGCATGCACGTTCGCCTTGCGTTTGCCGTCGCCGCCCACCTCGAGCCCGAAATCCTGCTGATCGACGAGGTCCTCGCCGTGGGCGACCAAGCCTTCCAAAAGCGTTGCCTCGGTCGAATGAGCGAGATCGCACATGGCGGCCGAACGATCCTCTACGTCAGCCACAACCTTGCCAGCGTCGCAGCTCTCTGTACTCAGGCATGTTTGCTCGAGCAAGGCACTGTCGTCCAGCATGGCTCGGTCGAGTCCGCACTTAGCCGGTACTACGAGACGTTCGGAAAGCGCGAGCGAACCTCGCTCAGCTCAAGGACGGACCGACAAGGCGATGGCCGGATTCGTTTTACGCACGTCGATGTTGCTAGCTCCGACGGGACGGTGAAGGTCGGCGACTCCGTTGAGGTCAGGCTCCACTACGAGGCCGAGACGGAGTTCTCGAACGTCATGGTCGGCGTGGGGATCAACGGCATCCTGGGCGATCCGCTCGCGCTGTGCTCGACCCGCATCACGGGCCAAGATCTCGAACGGGTGCCTCGTCGTGGAGTCTTCGTCTGTGCGATCCCGCATCTCCCGCTTGTCCCCGACCGTTACTCGCTCAACGTCTACGTGCAGATCAACGGTGTGACCGCCGATTGGGTACAAGACGCACATTCCCTCGACGTCGCCGAGAGCGACATCTTTGGCAGCGGGGAGCTTCCGCCGAAGACCCACGCGCGCTTCGTGCTGGAGCATTCCTGGTCGGTTGCGAACGAGGAGCTCGTCGGCACGGATGTCTCAGTCGCCTGAACCATCGCTGCCCCTGGTGGTGCGGATCGCACACAGGATCCCCTACCTGCCGCCGGCCGTCCACTTCGTGCGGGTCCGGTACAACGCCTGGCGCTCGGCCCACGAGAGGAGCGCGAAGAACATCACGCGCAAGAACACTCTTCGCGCCTACAACCGCGTCTATCGCTCGGACTCCTTGCTCGCCGAGTACCTCGTGCCGCCCAGACTCGAGTTCTACGACGAAGTAGCTGAGAGATGCGCTCGGCTCACCCCACGCCGGGTCATCGATGTCGGTTGCGGCACGGGACACCTTCTCCGTTCCCTCGTCGACCGTGCTCCGGTCGAGCCGCAGCTCGTCGTCGGAGTCGACCGCTCGCGCACCGGAATTCGGCGTGCACGCACCTTGCTCCCGCAGGGAACGTTCGTCGTTGGGGATCTCTACCGCCTCCGGCTTGACGCAGAGCGGTTCGACCTGGTCCTCTGCACTGAGGTGCTCGAGCACGTGCGTGAGCCGGCACTAGCCGTTGATGCTCTTTGCCGGCTTTGCGCTCCGGGCGGACGCGTCGCGGTCACAGTTCCCGACGGCGCGCAGGACTCGTGGGAAGGGCACGTCAACTTTTGGGATGAGGACGAGTTTCGTGCCTTTCTCGCGCTCTCGTAAGCATCGACCGGATCGAGGGTGGACGAACTTTCCTCGCTTGGCTCGCGCCCGGCGAGCGTTAACAGTTCGCTCCACTCGAGCTGCTTGCGATCCGGTATCAGCTCGAGACCTTCCAGAGCCGGAAACGCTCGATCTGTTGCATGCATGAGAAGCCTTCTGCCTGCATCACGCGAAGGAAGGCTGCTTCCGCTTCGTGATGCATGGGGTTCGAGGTATTGCGAACAAAGGGCGAAAGCTCTGCGAGGACCCCGTTCGGTCGAATTGACTGCAGGAGGTTCGCGAGGATCTCCTCGAGCGACTCGAGGTGCTCGAGGACATCAATCGCGCAAACAGCGTCGTACGCGCCGGGGGCGAGGGGCGTCCATTGGTCGAGGACACGCATCCGGTCCTGAAGGCCGTACTTCTCGATCCGGAATCGGACGAAGTCTTTCTGTAACGCCGACTGTTCGACAAAGTCCACGCGATGGCCTCTTGCGGCGAGTGCAAGCGCGAGATTGCCAGTGCCGCCGCCGAAGTCGAGGACGTCGGTCGCAGCGCCGATGTAGGCCCCGAGCACGTCGGCCACCCCCTCGCCGTCATGCACGGCGTTGGCAAAGAGATAGGTCCTCGAGGAGAGATAGAACCAATCTTCGTTGTGCAACGCCCGCGGCAAAGCGTGCCACTCGGATCGGAAGCTCTCGTGCCTCCGCCGTATCAGAGCATGAACCTGATTGCGCTCGAGGCCCGTGTACTCGACTAGGTCCTGCACGATGTCGACCGATCTTCCTCCGAGATCGATTTCAGGCGGCGCATCGACCTCTTCTCGGCGATGGGGGTATAAGAGGAGATGCGCTCCTAGTCGTGCGAGCACCCCGCCGACGGCAATCGCAGCGTGGTCAGCAAGGGTGTGGGACGTAATGCGGATGCGTAGCCGGGTCACGGGCGGAAGCGAGTG
>VAXG01000122.1 GCA_005883355.1 Actinomycetota bacterium
CCGCTCTCCGCCGTGGTGTCCGTGCCGCTCTGGTCCTGCGGCGGGGCCTGCTGCTTCAGCGCAAGTGCCTTCGCAGGCGTATTGCTGCTACTACTCGCCGAGGCCAGGGTCGAACCGCCGACCGCGAGCGCCGCCAGAGCCGCGAGCGCTGCGCCGATCTTGGTAATGCGTGAACGCATGTCGTTCCTCCTTCGTGTCGGATGTCGATCGGACGTGCACAGCCGACGGTAGGAGGCCAAGGATGTTTCTCACCTCACTCTCACATCCCGTGAGCACACTGCTCACATGCGCGTACTACTGGTCGAAGACGACGCGAAGATGGCCGCGCTCGTCCGGCGCGGCCTCACCGAAAACGGCACGGCGATCGACGTTGCGCCGCAGGGAGAGGACGCTCTCTGGATGGCACGCGCCCACGACTACGACGTGATCGTCCTGGACGTGATGCTCCCGGGACTCGACGGGTTCGAGACCTGTGCGACCTTGCGGGCGCAAGGGGTGTGGGCACCCGTCTTGATGCTGACGGCGAGAGATGCCGTCGAGGATCGAGTTTCAGGTCTCGATGCGGGCGCCGACGACTACCTCACCAAGCCGTTCTCTCTGGCCGAGCTGCGCGCGCGGCTCCGGGCGCTCGTCCGTCGGGGGGCGGCGGAGCGACCCACGGTGCTCGAGGTCGGCGACCTTCGCCTTGACCCGGCGACGCACGAGGTCTGGCGCGGCGACGAACCGATCAAGCTGTCGACCAAGGAATACGCGCTGCTCGAGCTGTTCATGCGCAAGGCGGGGGAAGTGATCTCGCGTTACGAATTGCTGGAGCACGGCTGGGACATGGGCTATCACAACCGCTCGAATGTGATCACGGTCTACATCCGGTACCTGCGCGAGAAGATCGACCGTCCGTTCGGCAGGGACTCGATCGAAACGGTCCACGGGGCCGGTTACAGGCTGCGCACCGACGGAGGATGAGCCGACTCCCCCTCCGATTGCGGCTGACCGCGGCCTTCGGACTCGCAATGGCCGTGCTCCTGACCGCGGCGGGATTCCTACTGTCCGACCACCTCGGCACGTCGCTCGACCGCACGGTCGCGCAGGGGCTCCGCGCGCGCGCCGCCGACATCTCGGCCCTCGTGAAGCAGGCCGACACCGGTCTGCAGGAGTCGGGGCTGAGAAGCGACGGCTTCGCTCAGGTTCTGGACCTGCGGGGCAAGATCGTCGACCACACCCCCGGTCTTACAGAAAGCCTGCTCGCGACTGCCCAGCTGCAGCGCGCGAAGAGCGGGCCGCTACTCGTCCAACGGACGACGCTGAGCGAGGGGACCGTGCGCCTGCTTGCCCAACCGGTTTCCGCGCAGGACCGGCGTCTCGTCGTCGTCGTCGGCACACCGCTCGAATCGAGGGATGCGGCACTGGCGACGCTGCGCACCGAGTTGCTCGTGGGCGGCCCGATCGGGCTCCTCGTCGCCTCTGTCATCGGTTATCTGCTGGCGGCAGCAGCACTCCGTCCCGTCGACCGCATGCGCGCGCGTGCCGCCGCGATCTCTGCCAACCGCCTCTCGGAGCGGCTTCCGGTCGCGCGCTCGCACGACGAGGTCTCCCGACTCGGCGACACGCTCAACGAGATGCTCACCCGTCTCGAGACGGCAATGGAACGCGAACGGAGCTTCGTTGCCGATGCGAGTCACGAGCTCCGAACGCCGCTCGCCCATCTCCAGGCCGAAGTCGAGCTCGCGCTCGAGACACCCCGCACGCGCGGGCAGCTCGAGACCGCGTTGCGCGAGGTGGGAATCGAGACCGACCGGCTGTCGCAGCTCGCTGCTGATCTCCTGCTCCTCGCACGCTCCGACAAAGGGAAGCTGCCGTTGCGCTTGGACGACGTCGCCCTCGACGAACTGTTGGGAGGCGTCGCGGCCCGCTTCGATCGGCGCGCAAGAGACGATCGCCGCCGGTTCGAGGTGAATGTGCCGCACATCCACGTTCGAGTCGACCGCCTGCGGCTGGAACAGGCGCTGGGGAACCTCGTCGAGAACTCCCTGCGGCACGGAGCCGGAACGATCCGGCTCAGCGCCACGGCTGACGACGGGATGCTCGACCTACATGTGGCCGACGACGGACCGGGCTTCCCGGCTGGTTTCGCGCCGCACGCGTTCGAGCGCTTCAGCCGCGCCGAGCAGAGCCGAGGCGAAGGAGGAACAGGTCTCGGCCTCGCGATCGTCGCCGCAATTGCATCCGCACACGGCGGGGAAGCAGACGTCGTGGCCTCAGCCCGAGGGGCCGACGTCCGACTTCGCATTCCGCGCTCGGTCAGCCAGCGGCAAGCTCCCGAGCCGCCTCGTCGAAGACAGACGAATGGAGATCCACGTCAGCTTCGGTCGTCGCCGGCGACATGAGCGCCATGTTGTGGAAGGGCGTCAAGAGGATGCCGCGGTTCAACGCGTAGAGATGGATCAGCCGGTCGAGCTCCGCGTTGCCCCCCGCGGCGGCCTCACTTCCGCTGCGCGGGCGCTCGGGACGGAAGAGATACTCGACACGGCAGCCGAGACGGGTGACGTGCCAAGGCAGGTCGTGCCGTTCGATCGCACCGGCGACACCAGCCTCGAACCGCTCGCCGAGGGCGATCATCCGCGCGAAAGCGTCGTCGGTGAGAACCTCGCCGAGCGTGGCTCGCATCGCAGCCAGCGACAGGACGTTTGCGGCAACCGTGCCGCCGATGCCGCCGACATCGGCACGCTCGTCCCGTGGTAGCAGCGCTTCCAGTCGATCGGCGACCTCGCGCGAAAATCCGTAGGCGGCGGCCGGAATGCCGGCGGCGATCGCCTTCCCGACGGTCAGCAGATCCGGATCCAGCCCGTAGGCAGCCGTATAGCCGCCCGGCCCGGCGCAGAGCGTGTGCGTCTCGTCGATGATCAACAACGTCTTCGTCTTGCGCGTCGCCTCGCGGAGAGCGTCGTGGAACCCGGGGTCAGGGTGGACGATCCCGATGTTCGTCAGCGCAGGCTCCGCCAGGACGCAAGCGACGTCGCCGAAGCCGAGCTCGCGCTCGAGCGCCTCGACGTCGTTCCACTCGACCACCCTGGTCGTCTCCTCGAGTGCAACCGGCGGGCCGACGTTGCCTTCGCGCGAAACCACCGACGTGCCGTCGAGCGCGGCGAACGTCTCGTCGACGGTCCCGTGGTAACACCAGTTGAATACGAGGACCTTTGGCCTCCCCGTGACCTCGCGTGCGAGCCTGATCGCGAACCGATTGGCGTCGGTTGCCGTGAGCGCGAACTGCCAGCTTGGCAGCCCGAAGCGGCGGGTGAGCTCTTCGCCGACCCAGAGCGCGTCCTCACTCGGAAGCATGAGCGTGATGCCGCGCGCCGCTTGCTCCGCCACAGCCCGCACGGTCTGCGCCGGCGAGTGCCCGGTCATCGCCGCCGTGTCACCCAGGCAGAAGTCCACGTACTCGTGCCCGTCCACGTCACGAAGGCGAGCGCCGTGGGCCTCCGCAGCGAACACCGGGAAGCCCCCCGCCCAACGAATCATCCACGGCATCGGCACTCCGGCGAGCAATGACTGCTCGGCCCGCGCGGAGAGCTCGCGCGACCGCGGGTGCTGACGCTCGAATCGGCCGAGCTCGCGGGAAAGGAGATCGTCGAGCGACGTCCCAAAGGATGTCTGCCGCGTCCGGCTCGTCATCGCGCTAGTCAATCAAGCTCGAAACGCGCGTGCGGTTCGTTCGATTCGGGCATGATGATTCGGCTTTGGTGATGGACAAAGATCTCGTGGCCGACACCGTCGCGGCCGAGCGACTCGGAACGACTTTGCGCCGCGCCGGCTATTCAGAGGACGCAATCCAAGGCCTGCTCGGCGAGGACGCTTACTCGAGCGAGCGCGGCGATACGCCCGCCGAGGAGCGCCGCCTGCCCGAGACCCCGCTCGCGACGCTCGTCCGCCTTCTCTTCTTGCAGCTACCGGTTTCGGCGGAGGAGGCCGAAGCCGCGCTCGGGCGAGACGGCGTGGACGCATTGGAGGTGACAGGGCTGGCGCAGGTCGGCGACAGGATCGCCCCTCGCGCCCGAATCCTGCCGATCGGCACGGTCCTACTCGCCTCGGACGGCTTCTCCCGTGACGGCGACGACCCTGCCGACTACGTCGCGACCTACACTCCTACGGCTCGTGTCCTCGATTCCCTGACTCCCCGTCCTCGGGTCGACCGAGCGGTCGACGTCGGGACGGGAAGTGGCATCCATGCGCTACTCGCGGCGCAACATGCCCGGCACGTGATCGCGACCGACGTCAATCCTCGCGCGATCGCGTACACGGAGCTCAACGCGGCGCTGAACGGGCTTCGGAACATCGAGTGCAGGCAGGGCAGCCTCTTCGATCCCGTGGCGGGCGAGAAGTTCGACCTGATCACGTGCAATGCGCCCTACGTGGTCTCGCCGGAGCGTCGCTGGGTCTACCGAGACAGTGAGTTCTCCGAGGACGAGGTGTCGGAGCGTGTGATCCTCGCCGCGGCCGAACATCTGACCGAAGGCGGATACGCAGCGATGCTCGTGAGCTGGCTCGCGTTCGACGAGAACAATCCCGACGAGCGTGTCCTCGCGTGGGCCGAGGCGAGCGGTTGCGAGAGCTGGATCCTCTCCACGATGAACTCGGATCCGCTCACGCACGCCGCGGAATGGAACTCACACCTCGTCGGGGAAGCGCTCGGCGAAGCTCTCGACGAGTGGTCGCAGTACTTCGACTCCCTCGGCGTACAGCTCGTCAGCGAAGGCGCGGTCGTCCTGCACAAGCGTCCCGACGGTGCGCACGCCGCGCGGGTGGACGAGCTCGATGAGGACGAGCTGGACGACGCGGGAGATCAGATCCTACGCGCCTTCGAATCGCGAGCCAGGCTCACCGAGCTCGGCAGTGACAACGAGTTGCTGGAAGCACGCGTCGGCGTGGCCTCGAGCCTGCGACTGGACCGGGAGCTCGAACCGTCCGGCGGGCGAGCTGTCGACGTCGACGGGAAGGTCGAGCTCACGGAAGGGACGAAGCATGCAGTCGATGCCTCGGCGGATGTGCAGGAGGTGGTTGCTTCCCTCGACAGCCGCATGCGCCTGAACGAAGTGATCGATTCGACCGCCGACCGGCTCGGCGGCTTGCTGGACGACGAGGTGGGAACGCTTCGCGAGGAATCCCTCGACGTCATAAGCGAGCTCCTCGAGCTCGGCGCGCTTCGCTTCCGCGGCGACTGACCGACGATCGCCCAGCGCGGGCACACGACTCCGTCCGGGTCACATGGTCGGGGAAGCACCGCGCACCACTCGACAATGTCGGCGTCTATCCGCGGCCGGTCCAGGAACCGCTCCCGCGACCGCTTCCTCGGGCAGATCAGCGTCGGCACGATGCCGCACGAAAAGGTCATGCGCGCTATCGAGCTCCTCGGGACCGAGGTCACCCCCGCAGTTCGCGAGGAGGTCGCCACGCCGAAGAGAGGCGAGCACCGTGCCGACCGGCTGAGCACGTTCGACGGCAACTGAGGCGCTAACCCCTGGCGCTCCGCTCCCCCGTTCGAGGGTTACAGAAGACAGCAATTCCGACCGATTCCTGGGATTGGCAACTTCGGCGCATCGAGCACCTGCGGCTCAGAGGCAGCCACGCCCCACACGAAGCATCCAGTAAGCGCAGCACCCAAGGAAGGACAATTTCGACGCCTCGCGGACGAACGCGGCGTGGCGCTCGTGCTGTCGCTCGGGATCACGGTGGTCCTGGCAGTGTCGGCCGTCACGGTCATCTCTTCGGCGACCTCGAACACGCGCGAGGCCAGCACCCACGTGGCGCGCAACGCCGTCGAGGAACTCGCACTCGCCGGGATCAACGATGCTGCCGCGCTGCTCAGCCTCCCGAGCAAGAACGCTCTCAATCCGAGCATCTTCTGCCTCACCCTCCAGACGCCACCCTGCTCGCAGACGGTCTCGCTCGGCGGAGGCACTGTCACGTTCTCTGGGTATCTCACGGGCACGACGTGGACGATCACCTCGACCGCGACACTGCCGAACAAGAACGGCATGAACACCGGGAATCTCACGAAGACGATGACGGCCCAGATCCCCGTCATCGCGACCTTGACACAACCACTCAACAACCCTGCCTGGAACTACGTCTATTCGACTCATCCCGTGACGCCGGGTGTCTGCGACATGACGATCCAGCAGAGCGTCGTGGTCGCGTCGCCGCTCATCGTCAACGGAAACCTGTGCCTGCAGAACACGGCGACGATCGTGAGCGGGCCTCTTGACGTTCGCGGCAGCCTCACGCTCTCGCAGGCTCAGAACACCGTCGGCACGGCGTTGACCAAGATCAGCGACGCGCACATCGCCGGCGGCTGCAAGTACGCGAACAACGCCTTCCACCTTCCCTGCCAAGGCGGCCTGGCGGACAACGTGTGGGCGAACGTGCTCGACTCGACGCCTTCCCCGATCACTCCGCCTGTCGTCTACTGGGACAGCTGGTACCTGAACGCGAGCCCCGGCCCGTACTACCCCTGCACGACCACGAGCGGCACTCCGCCGACGTTTGACAATGTCGTCGCGCTCCCCACCGCTGCGGATGCGGCCAAGCTCGCATATCGAAACGACAGTGCCGGCACGTTCAACCTCACCCCGGCGAGCTCCTACACGTGCCAGACAGCCGGCGGCGAGCTCTCCTGGAATGCGGCCACGAAGACGCTCACCGTCGGCGGCACGATCTTCATCGACGGCAGCGTTTACGTGAACAACGGCGCGATCAACACCTACAACGGTCAGGCGACCCTCTACGCGTCCGGCAGCGTGCTCCTGAAGAACTCGACGCTCTGCGCGCAGCTCAATGTCGCGAAGACCGCCTGCGACACTGTCAACTGGAACCCGAATTCGCGACTGCTCTGCATCGTGAGCAACGGCAACGGCTCGCTGGCCCCGGACGCCCAGGTCAGTTCCGGGGACAGCGTCCAGCTCACAAGCGCGTACTTCCAGGGGGCCGTCTTCGCAACGAACGACGTCGAGATCCAGACGACCTCAACGATCGACGGCCCGATCGTCGGCAGCAACGTCAAGCTCGGGCAGTCGGTGAACACCTCGTTTCCGACGATCAGCACCGTGCCGGCCGGGATGCCGAGCAACCCGACGGTCTACGCCCAACCGCTCGCGCCCACGAACTACAGCGGATAGAACGCGTAAGCTTAGGCGCGGAAATCGGAGATCGACCTGGAGGTCACGATGAAAGGCGCCTCGAAGCCCAAGAAGCTGGGCAAGAAAGTAGCCCAGAAGTCCCTGAAGGAGAAGCGG
>VAXG01000136.1 GCA_005883355.1 Actinomycetota bacterium
GGGACGCCCGATCTGGCGCGCGCCGATCGCCGTCGCCGCCTTGCAGAACCTGATCGACGCCGCCGAGCAGGAGGGCACCGGCCCTCCCGCTCGCGACGGCAGGAGGGCACGTGCAGACACATGAACCCTTGGGAGCGGCCCTCGGCCGCGACGATCTCGGGTTTCTGCTCGCTAAGGCGACTCAGCGCTGGAACGAGCTGCTGGCCGAGCGCTTCGCCGCCGCCGGCCACGCCGACGTTCGTCCCTCCTCCGGGTCGGTGCTGCTGCCGTTGTATGAGCAGGACGGCCTGCGCATGGGGGAGCTCGCGCGCCGGGCGCGCCTCAGCAAACAGACGATGACGACGATGATCCGCCGGCTCGAGCACGACCGCCTCATCGAACGGCGTCCCGACCCGCGCGACGCTCGCGCCTCGCTGATCTTCCTCACTCCTCATAGCCGCCGGTTCCGGCCGGTCGCGGCGGCAACGCTGCTGGAACTCGACGAGCTGGTGCGGCGCCGGTTGAGTGCCCAGCGCCTGGCTGAACTGAAAGACGCCTTGCGCCAACTTATGGAGCTCGAGTAGGCAAGGAGATCAGCGTGCCGGCGTCCTCGCCAAGGTCGGCATCCTTTCTGTCTCGTCCCTAGCTGCCGGGTACACCGGACGTACCCTCGCCATCGCGCGCGCCGAGGCCAGACGACGGCGCCGACGTCACCCTTCTCGACGATCGAGCCGTGCTTCGCGGTCCCTTTCCCGGAAGGAGTCTGTCTGTCGAAAGATTGAGGTCCTGGGAGTCCGAAGACGCCCAGGACCTGTCGTTGGGATCCTTATGACTGCGGTTGTGCGGCTCAGCGAACTGGTTTGCCGCCGGGTGTGACGACGAGCCAGAGGCCGCCGAAGTTCGAGACGTTCTGGCACTTGATTTGGCCAGGTTTCGTGTCTTCTTTGAAGTAGTACAGCGGATGCTTCGCGTAGGTGACCTGGAGCGTTCCGTTGCTGCGCCTGGTCGTACCCAGAAGCTTTGCGTTGACGCCGGATAGGATCCTCGGCGCACCCTTGGTCAGGAACGGTGGCCATGCCTTGGCGCACGCGCCCGAGCAGCTGCTGCGCCCGCCGCGATCACGTGCGAAGAGATAGAGCACTCGCCCGCGACCGTCGAACAGGATCCTGCCGTACCGCGACGAGTGAGCCGTGAGTGTCGCCGCTTTTGTCGCTCCGGCCGTGTGTGCGATCGTCGCCTGCGCTGTCGAGGCAGCCGCAGCTCCGACGCCAGCAACGGTGAGCGCCGCTAGTAGTGCGCTTACTCCGATCAGCCGTATCTTTGCAAGACGTTTCATCGCAACTCCTTTCGACAGCCGGTCGTTGTCTCGCCGAACATTTAGGGCCGCACGACCGGACAACGGAAGTCCGCGTCTCCCGCCCGGGTTACCGTGACGTCGCCAGCGGCTTTGGCCGCGATCACCGCCTCGTCGGACGTGAGCAGGAACGGTGTGACTCCAGGGTTGAACGTGACGAGGTAGACCTGCCAGCTTCCACCGTGGTAGGGGCCGTCACCGGGGGCGACGCCAGCGATTCCAAGCTGGCCGGCAGCGCCGTTGGTCACCTTGTAGAAGGGGTCGGTTCCGCTCCCAGCCGCGATCGGAGCCGGCGTCACGACCGTCCCGACGACCGTACCGTCGTGGAAGAGCTGACCCTTTCCCGTCGTGGCCATTGCGGGCAGGGCGATGAGCAGGGCTGTGCCGGCGATAACAGACGCGGCGAGTAATAGACGCATCGTGTCCTCCTTCGTGGTTTGCCATTCGCCGGCCAGGCTAAGGACAGGGTCTTTCGTGGCCGTTACGCGGCTCTTAAATGTCGCTTACGCTGGGCGCGATCTGCAGTGCGCCCGCAGTCCGATTTCAGAGTCTTGTAAGGACTTGCGGGCAGAATGGTCATATGGAGACAGTTCTGGTCGTCGACGACGAGCCGACCATCCGGGACGTGGTCGTGCAGTATCTGCGGCGCGAGGGCTTTGCGACGCTGGAGGCGGGCGACGGGGACGCCGCGCGTGAGCTTTTGGAGCGCGAGTGGCCGAGCCTCGTCGTGCTTGACTTGATGCTGCCCGGCACCGACGGGCTCGCGCTCTGCCGCTGGATCCGTGACCGCTCGCAGCTGCCGGTGATCATGTTGACCGCCCGCGGTGAGGAGGCGGACCGGATCGTCGGACTCGAGCTCGGTGCCGACGATTACGTGACGAAACCGTTCTCCCCGCGGGAGCTCGTGGCGCGGGTGCGCACAGTGCTGCGCCGCGGCGTGGCGGCAAACGGGCTGCCCGAGGAGCGTGTTCGCTTCGGGGACATCGAGATCGACGCAGCGGCGCATGAAGTGCGTAAGCGCGGAAGCGCGCTCAAGCTGACCGCGCGCGAGTTTGACCTGCTCTTGTTCCTGGCTCGCCATCCGCGCCGCGTTTTCTCGCGCGATCAGCTGATGAGCCGGGTCTGGGGCTACGAGCCGGCGTTCGACAGCGGCACGATCACGGTGCACGTGCGCCGCCTGCGCGAGAAGATCGAAGACGAGCCCGCGCGCCCGCGTTACCTCGAGACGGTCTGGGGCGTGGGCTACCGCTTCTCGCCGTGATCGAGCTCGCTCTCATCGTCGCGGCCTCGACCCTCGCCGCCGGACTTGCAGGTGCCCTAGCCCTTCGGCTTCTGCCGACTGTGAGCGCGCGGCTCGCCGGCCTGTCTTTGCTGGCGGTCGGGCTTCCGCTCGCAGCCGTGCTCTTATCGGGCGTGGCGATGTTCCACATGGGCGCCGACGTCGTCATCCTCGCCGTTGCGGCAGCCTCCTCGACCGTGGCGATCGCTGCTGCACTGTTCGTCGGTAGGTCGATCACCGCCCCGGTCGATCGGCTGCGGGCAGTGTCGGGCGCGCTCGCCGGCGGCGACTTGTCCGCCCGAGCGCCCGAACAGGGCCCGACGGAAATCGCCGAGCTCGGCGCCGCCTTCAACGGGATGGCGGCGCGGCTCGAGGATCTGTTCGACGCCCGCCGCGAGCTCGTTGCCTGGGCAAGCCACGATCTCCGCACGCCGCTCGCCGCGATCCGGGCGATGATCGAGGCGGTAGAGGACGGGATCGCGACCCCGGATCAGTACATCCAAGCGTTGGCAGAGCAGACGCGCAGGCTCGGCTCGCTCGTCGACGACCTCTTCGAGCTCGCGCGGATCGACGCCGGCATACTTTCGCCCGAACTGACGGAGACTTCGCTTGGCGGGCTCGTCGATTCGTGCGTTCGCGGCCTCCAGGCGGAAGCAGGCCGGAGGAACGTCCGTCTCGAGACTCGTCTCGACGGCGCGCCACCGGCGTGCTGCGCCCCCGACAAGGTCGAGCGCGTTCTCCTCAACCTGCTCACCAACGCCCTTCGCCACACGCCCTCCGACGGCGCGATCGCCGTCCTGGTCGAACCTGCCAGCAAGGAGGTACGCGTCAGCGTCGAGGACTCCGGCGAAGGAATCCCACCCGAAGCGCTCCGGCGAGTGTTCGACCGCTTCTGGCGGGCCGACCCGGCGCGCTCGCCCGGCAACTCGGGCCTCGGACTCGCGATCGCTCGCGGACTCGTCGAGGCCCAGGGCGGGCGGATCTGGGCCGAAAACCGCCCAGGCGGCGGCGCGCGGATCTCTTTCACCCTCCCCGCCGCCTAGCGGCTAACCCGGGAGATCAGCAACCGCAGCGAAGTCTCCGCTTCGAGTCCGGAAGAGGGCTCTGCGAGTTAACGCAGCACGAGGCTGCGCTCCGGTAAGCGCGCTGGATCCTCGAAAAGCGGGCAATCGTCAAGCGTCGGCCAGTGACAGAGCGCCGCGTCCTCGAGCCAGCCGCGAACGATCTCGCGCGGGCCATGCTTCACGCCAAGGCACGGCCCATGGGGTTCCCGCGGCAAGCGGTTGCAACCGACGGCAACGGTTTCGGCTTGACTTCACGGATTTCGCGCTTCTTGCATCTGCCACTAGTTGCCACCGGTTGCGCCCGCTCGGCTCCATAAAGGCTCCGTGCTTCGTTGTCGGTTCTGGCTACACGGCCAGACGGGGTAGCCCGTGTTTCGGGGGCCGCACCGCGCCGCGCTCGCCGAGCCTTGAGTGCTTGACCTACGTGAGCTGGGAGAACATGTCGTTCCCGCTTGCGGTCGTCTCCGGCAGCTGCTGTAGGACGTCCCAGTGCTCGATGATCTTGCCGTCGTCGTTGACGCGGTAGATGTCGACGCCGGCCA
>VAXG01000099.1 GCA_005883355.1 Actinomycetota bacterium
CCAGTTCGCACAGTGCGCGCCGGCCGCCCAGACCGCCCTCTGGTCGGCTGCCAGGAAACCACACGGTTGTCCGGGAACATGGATCGTCGAGACAATCGCATTCGTCGCCGGATCGATCCGAACGACCGCCTCCAGATTCGCAACTCCGACCCAGACAGCACCGGCGCCGAAGCCCACGCTCATGCGATCGGATGCCGCGCTGGGCGGTCCGACCTGGATGGTCGCGATTACCCGGTTCGTCGACGGGTCGATGCGCGAAACGCTGGGCCCACCGCTATTGCCGACCCACACGGCACCGGGTGACACGGCAATTCCCAAAGGCCGCGACCCAACCTTGATCGTCGCCGTCACGTCGTTCGTCTGTGGATCGATGCGCGAGACGGTGTCATCGGTCACGTGCGTGAGCCAGACGGCACCGTTGCCGGCCGCGGCCTCTCCGCATCCCGGCGGTTCGCCCGAACATGCGCTGGTCAGCTTGAACTTGATGGTGGCCACCGCCGCGTTTCGATGAGGATCGATCCGCGTCAGCGTTAGCACTCTGTCACTCACCGCCCAGACCGCCCCTTCTCCCACCGCGAAGGCGCCGGTCCCTGCGGGAATCGGCACCTTTGCAACCACCCTGCCGCCGCGCGGGAGTGCAGAGCTGCTTGCAAATGCCGCGACGACGACGGCGCTCACACACAGAAAGACGGCGATGCCGACAGCTCCCGCTCGCCTCACGGGACGACTCCGCTGCCTGCGACGAAGATCACGCCGTTCGAGGTGATCAAGCCTCGCGCGCCCTCGAAGCGGCCTTCACCCCCGTCAATCTCCCCGGCTCCACTGGACCTCAAGCGTTGCGCGCTCCTGCCTACGATCGCTTCCGGGAAACCCCTAACCGTGTTTGGGAGCCGATCGGCGTCGCTTAGGGGCTGTGTTCAACGGCCGCCTTGTTGCCGGGCTGCGGGCGCAGCGATAGCGTCAGCGTGTGCTGCTCGGACGCGAACATGAACGTGCGACGATCGAGGCGTTGGTCGAGGACGCACGAGGCGGCCACAGCAGAGCGCTCGTCATTCGGGGAGAGGCTGGAATTGGCAAAAGCGCGCTCCTCGGGTACGCGTTCGAGCGCGGGAAAGACATGCACATACTGCATGCCCGCGGAATCGAGTCCGAGGCGGAACTCGCGTTCTCCGGCCTGCTCGAGCTTTCACGACCCATCCTCGACCGACTGGAGGAGCTGCCGCCGCGACAGGCGCTCGCCCTCCGGACGGCGTTCGCGCTCGAAGCCGCGACAACCGTCGATCGCTTCGCGATCTCAGCCGCGACGTTGAGCCTGATCGGGACAGCAGCTGAGGAGACGCCGTTGTTGATCGCGGTCGATGACGCGCACTGGCTCGATAGCGCCTCGCTGGACGCGCTCGTCTTTACTGCGCGCAGACTCGACGCAGACGAGGTCGCTTTCGTCTTTGCCGTCAGAGAGGGCGAAGGCGCTTTTCCGGCAGACATCTTCGAGGAGCTCGTACTTGAAGGCATCGACGCTGGGGCTGCAACGAAGCTGCTCGAATCTGCCTCGCCCGCGCGTGTTGATCCTCGTGTCGCCCAACAGCTCTATGCGCTCACGCGAGGTAATCCGCTGGCGCTCGTCGAGTTGCCGCGAGCACTATCGGCGGCGCAGCTTGCCGGTTCCGAGCCGCTGGACGATCCCCTTCAGGTCGGAACCAGGGTCGAGCGCCTGTTTGCACGACGCGCCGCTGCGCTTGGCGAGGGAGCGCGGCACGCGCTCATCGTCGCAGCCGCAAGCAACTCGGAGGACATAGAGCCGACCGCGAAGGCACTCACGCTCCTGAGGCTCGACCTCGCGGAATTGGATGCCGCCGAGGCTGCAGGCCTCATCCGTATCGATCGACATCGCCTCGTGTTCCGGCACCCGCTTGTCCGCGCGGCGGTCTACCAGTCGGCAGCCCCATCCGAACGTCGCGCCGCGCACGTCGCCCTCGCGGACGCGCTCGCCGGCCGGCCGCGCTACGCGGAGCAACGAGCCTGGCACCTTGCCTCGGGAGCCCTCGGTCCGGACGAGCAGGTTGCCGGCGCACTCGAGCGCGCGGCAGCGGGCGCCCTCCAGCGAAGTGGCTATGCCGCGGCCGCGGCCGCCTACGAACGCGCCGCAAGCCTTACGGCCGGAGGGCCTGACCGTCTTCGCCGGATGTATCAGGCCGCCGACGCCGCGTGGCTTGCCGGCCGCACCACACATGCGCGTCAACTCCTGGACGAGGCGCTTGACGGGTACCAGGCCGAACCCCTACGAGGTGAGCTGCTCGCGCTCCGCGGACACATCGAGCATCACAGCGGCGATCAGAAGACCGCCTACAAGCTCCTGGTCGAAGCCGCCTCCCTACTCGAGACGCGCGCACACACCGATGCCGTGGCTTCGCTCATCGATGCGTTCGAGTGCTGCCTTTGGTCCCTCGACTTCACACGAGGACTACAGGTTGCTCGCCGACTCGACGCGCTGGCTCAACCGGGCGATGGCACCGAAGACTTTGTCGCCAGCCTGGCTCTCGGCTACGCGCTCCTATCGACGCCTTCGGCCGACGAGGGCTTGCGTCTACTCGAGCACGCACTGGAGTTGGTGGACACGCGCGAACTGATGCAGAAGATGCCGCGCTTTCTCGGGTGGATTGCCGTTCCCTGGTGGCTCGATCAGTCAGAGGCCGGCCGGCGAATGGTTTCCGACGTTGTCGACCTCGCGCGCGAACAAAACGCGGTCGGCGTACTCCCGGAGGGCCTCACTTTTCTCGCGATGTACGCGATGTTCGAGGGACGCTGGTCAACTGCGTACGCCGCGTGCTCGGAGGCCGCCACTCTGGCCCGTGAGCTTGGGCAGCTCGTTCAGCTCTCCCACTGCCTCTGGCGGTCCGCCTGGATCGAGGCAGCTCGAGGTGAGGAGCACGCCTGCCGCGCACATGTGGGCGAGCTCAACGAACTGAACCAGAAGCTCGACATGGCGTGGAACCGATTCAGGGCGGACCGTGTGCTCGCACTGCTCGACTTCAGCCTCGGACACTTCGAGCCCGCAGTCGCGCGGTTGGAGGCGCTCGTGGACACGCTCGAAACCCCAACACGGTGGCCCGATCCCGACGAGTTCGTACTTGCAGACCTTGTCGAGGCGTACGTCCGCGCCGGCCGCCGCGACGAGGCCGCCGAAACCTTTACGTCCCTCGAACGATTCGCCAGAGCCGTGCCTCGGCCGTGGCTTCTCGCGCTGGCTGCCCGCTGCCGCGGCTTGCTTGCAACCGACGGCGAATTCGTACCGCACTTCAACGAAGCATTGACGCGACACCAAGAAGCCGGAGACCCTTTCGAGCATGCCCGTACGGGCCTTTGCTTCGGTGAGCGGCTTCGTCGGGCGGGGCAGCGGAAGAACGCCCGCGACCACCTTCGCGCCGCGCTGACGGCATTCGAACAGCTTGGTGCCGAGCCATGGGCACGACGAGCTCGCTCCGAACTGCGTGCGAGCGGCGAGAGAGTCAGACGCCAGGACACCGGCGCCAGTGAACGACTGACGCCGCAGGAGTTGCAGATCGCGCTCCAGGTCGCAGAAGGGAAGACGAACCGCGAGGTTGGGACAGCGCTCTTCCTCAGTCCGAAGACGATTGAGTTCCACCTCAGCCGCGCCTACCGAAAGCTCGGTATCCGTTCCCGCGCCGAGCTCATCCGTGGGTTCGCCATAGCAGATTTCGATCCGTCGTCCGCCGATGTCATGCCACCGGGCAATCAGATGTCCGCCTTGAAGCCTCGCCCGGCGGTAACAGGGCGCAAGGTGGAAACGGCTAGCGAACCGTCCAACCGCCGTCGATGACGAGTGTCTCGCCTGTGATCAGCGACGCGGCCGGCGAGCAGAGAAAGACGACGGCGCCTGCGACTTCGTCGGGCTCGCCAATCCGGTGCAGAGCGGCGATCCGCTCCTCGACCTCCGCCTTGAAGATTGGATCGGAGAGCGACCGCTCCGTTCCCGGCGTGCGGATGAACGTCGGCGCGACCGAGTTGGCATTGATCCCGTATCGGCCCCACTCGACGGCCAGACAGCGCGTGAGATGCGACACGGCTGCCTTGGCCGCGCAGTAGACCGCCTCGCCGGGCAGCGCCACCAGACCAGCCTGAGAGGAGATGTTGACGATGCGGCCAAACCCTCGCTCGCGCATCGACGAGAACGCGGCTTGGCAGGCGAAGAGCGTTCCTCTGAGATTGACGTCGAGTGTCCGCTGGAAGGCCTCGAGCGACACGTCTTCAGCAGGGACGTGGCCCGCACCACCACCGGCGTTGTTGACGAGCAGGTCGAGCGCCCCGAGCTCCTCGACTGTCGCCGCAACGGCAGCCTCGACCTGATCGAGTTGGCTCACATCCATCTGCAGCGGTAACGCGCGGCAGCCAAGTGAGCGGATCTCGTCCGCAAGGCCGTCGTCCCGCGACACGTCCCGAAGCCCCAATGCCACATCCGCGCCCGCTTCTGCGAACGCCAACGCGATCGCCCGCCCGAGCCCACGCGCTGCCCCGGTGACCAAAACCGTGCGCCCACTCAGATCGAACCGCTCCGAGCTCACTCGGCGCAGCATGACGAGTTTTAGTCCACGAACGGTCCGTTGAAGAGAGGCGTCTCGCCGTAGGGCTGCCCGGCCATGAGCACGAATCGCGTCCCGGGGTCCGCGTCTTCCACGGTGAGCGCAGTCCCCGGACCGAGAACCGCAATCTGGGAACGGCTTGCGCGACGGCGTTTGGCGCCGACGCCGGCCTGGCCCTCGAGCATGTAGACGAAGGCGTTGAAGTCGGACGGGACCGGGCTTGTGAAGGCTCCGCCCCGTGGCAGCTCGACGTCCAGGATGAGGCCGGGAGTCCCGAGCTCAACCGGCGAGCCCTCCCCGACCAGGACCCGGACCGTGGCGCCGTCCTCCTGCTGGACGGGAACATCCTGCGGCTTGACGAGCTGCGCGCTCGGTTCGGCGCCCTTGTCTTTGCGCGCCAGGTTGACCCAGAAGAGCAGGCCGCGCATCTCCGTCCCTTCCTTGCCTTCCTCGAGCTCGTCGCGGCCGATACCTTCTGCATGCCACACGCCGCGACCTGTTCGGAGCTTCAGAAGCGATCCGGGCTCGAGACGGGCTCGCTCCATCGCGCCACCCGGACCCGTGCTGTGACCGGTGCTCGAAGAGCCCGAGATCGCATACCAGAGGTTGTCGAATCCACGATGCTGATGCTTGGTCTCGAGACTCGCCTGCTCCGGTGTGATGCGAACGACGGCCTCGTGGACGAGGATGTACGGATCGACCAGCCGATACGGAATTCGCGGCGACGGCAAGGGCTCGAGGACCTCGACGCTCATCACGGGGCGGGCGTGGGCTTCCTCGACGAGGACGGCCTCGCGCTGTTCTGTGTCGATCTGAATGGCCATGGTGCGTTGCTCCTTTCGGGCTAGAACCCGAGCGCCTCGTCGACGAAGACGATGGTGATGCGCCCCGGCACGTACTCGCGGTTGATGATCAGAACTTTGTTGACGGCGCTGTGCACGCCGTATGCCGCCTCGGCACGTGCGTCCTCGAGCGGGAAGACGTATTCGTCGATGCGGCGGAGTGCCTCGTCGAGGTCCGCCACAATCTTCTGCGTCCCGACCACGAGAATGACTTTCCCGGCACCGGAGGAGTAGGGCCCGAGCTGGCTGCCACTCGCCGACGCCGCAACCAGCGAACCGGTCTCGGTGACCGCGTGCACGCTGCCGAGCATCACGTCCGGCGAGGCGGTCAGCCGGCGGATCTCGTCGGCCTGCGTCTCCCGGTCCATGCTCCAGATCCGTGGGTGGATGGGCTCGTAGCGGCCGGAGTTGTGGATCTCGTCGGCGATGCCCGTTTCCTCGAGCGACTGGGAGGCACCGTTGTGGACCTGGGCTCCGTCCGGGACGAGCCCCAGGACGATCTCTTTCGCCTCCCCCGCACTAGCGGCGCGTACGACACCGATTCCGTTGGCCTCGAGAGCTGCAGCGGTTCGTGCGACGCGGGCATCGTCCGCCAGGACCGCGAACCAACCGCTCAGCGACCTCTCGAGATCGGGTTTGCGTTGGGTATCCAAGGATGTTCCTTTCAGCTCGTTTGGGCGGTATACTTGCGTCCGCAAATATCATAGGCACTGGGTGGTTGCGTATGCAAGTAGATCCCAAACCCGAGGTGACTGGCCTCCTCGACCGACTCGCAGCGGAAGCGCTGCCGAAATCCGGCGGGCTCGAGGCCTGGAGCTCCCTGCTCCAGGCCCACGCGACGCTCATGCGCCGGCTCGAGGTCGATCTCGCGCAGGCGACGGGATTCGCCTTGGCCGACTTCGACGTGCTCGCTCAGCTTGCCAACGCAGGGGGCGAGCTACGCATGACGGAGCTCGCAGGCCGGGCGCTCATCTCACGGTCAGGCATGACCCGGCGTGTTGCCCGGCTCGTCGATGAAGGGCTCGTCCAGCGTGCGAGCGTCGATTCGGACGCGCGCGGCGTCGTTGTCGCGCTGACCGAGGCCGGCGTGGCCCGCCTCACCGAGACCGCTCCGGTCCATCTGCGCGGCGTCTCGGAACTGTTCGTCGCGCAACTCGACGATCACGAGCTCGCTGTTCTGAAGAGCGCACTCGACAAGGTCACCGTCGATTGCACGTTTGGCTGAGAGCCGGCGCGCTACCCCGGTTCCTTGGCCTCGACAGGTCTGGCGTCTGTTTTCCTCCGCCTGGTTGACGAAAGAAGGCGAGGCTTCGGCAGTTGACCTTCTATCCACAGGGCCGCCAGGGCGACGCGTGCGAGCCCGAGCGCGCCTTCGTACATCAGATACCGGGGCTCCCAGCGCGGGAAGAACTTCGCGGTGAAGCGATACAGCCGCTCGATCTGAAAGACGGCATCCGCCCATCCGAGCCCGTACCGGAAGAGTCGCTGCACTCGCCCCTTCGGGCTGTGGATGAACCGTGCGAAGGCGGCAAAGTTCAGCGACACCTCGTCGATGCCCCGGCTCCTCAGCGCGTCGATTGCCTCAGCGACCATGAACTCGGTGAGACCGTTCGGCGTCTCAGGATCGCGACGCATGAGCGAGAGCGAAACGGCTGTCCGGCCGTAGGTGGGAACGAAGTGGAGGAACCCTCGTACCTGCGCTTCTGCGTCGAGCGCGAGAAGCACGAGCGTGTCCGCGTGCTCGTCGATTCTCAGCGAGTCGAGCGCCATCGAGAACCCTCGTTCGCCTTCGCGCCCACGCCAGGCGGCTGAAACTTGCTCGAGCGCCGACGCCGTCTCGCTGTCGAGGTCGGACACGCGAAGCAACCGCGACGTATAGCCCGCCTTCTCCAGGCGGGAGACCGATTGCCGAACTTTCCGGATCGCGCGCCCTTCGAGCGTGAATGCGGCTGTATCGACGATCGCCTCGTCGCCGATGTAGAACGAGCGCAGGCCGAGTTGCTCGAAGTGTGGCTTCAGCGCTTGTCCGACGCCGATTGCCGCGACTCGCAGACCGCGGCGCTCTGCGAAGGCGCCGAGCTCTTGGAGGAGCTCGGGAATCGCGTCAGCCGGGCCGATCGGGTCCCCGGAGACGAGCAGAACCCCGCTCTCCACACGGTAACCGAGGAACGCACGGCGATCGTCCGTGAAGAGGTAGTGCTTGTCGCGCCGAAGCTTGAAGTACGCCAGGGTGTCCGAGCCGTGCCGGCGCACTAGCTCGCGTGCGACCCGGCGGGCCTCGGCATCCGGAAGATCCCGCGGAGCGGCAAGCGGCCGAAACACGAGGTAGCCGACGACCAAAACCGTCGAAACCCCGATCAACCCAACGGCCAGGTCGAGCCTGCCCACTTCATCGTGAAAGGACAGCGGTCCCCGCTGCCAGAGAAGCAGGTCTGCTGTCTCTCTCCACAATGTGGAGAAAGCCGCGCCATGACCGGCGATCAGAACGAGCACGAAAGAGAGGAGCAAACCGGCCGCGGCCACGAGAGGCGCGCGCAGGAGCGCCGCGCGTCGGTTGAGCGGCTCGTGGTCGACGTAGAACGATCCACGGCCGAGCCAGAGGATCGCGGCAACGGTGAGATCGCCGGCCGCTTCCTCGAAGTCGAGCCCCTTGAAAAGGTTGAGGGCTGCGAGCGCGAGCAGCAGAAGGACCGCCAACTGAAGGGCGCGAAGGTGGCGGCGATAGAGGTAGTACGCACTGACAAAGAGCACTATCGCGACCGGAATTGCCAGAGCGTGAAAGACGCGCAACTCCTGAACAGGTTCGATCTTCAGCAGCAGGTGCCCGCGCCAGCGCACGTTCGGCGTCAGCGCCGAGAGGAGGTCGACAAGCGCGATCGTCGCGGCCGCGACAGCAACGAGCAACGGGAGAGGATCCGCACGCCGAAAGCGACGCAGCGCGAACGGACGACGATGAAATCCCAGCCTCCACGCCGCCGTATCACGGCGTCTCGGTGTGAGATCACGCCAGTCCTTCGCGATCAACCACAATCCGACGGCCGCCGCGAGACCCGTCGGAAACGTGTCGTGCACGCGCCCGGCTGCCGCGCCTAGAGCCAACAGCAACAGCACCAGCGCGCCGAGATGCCAGTCGTGCCAACGCACGCCGAGCAGAAAGAGTCTCGGCCCGAGCCGATGCCGTTCGATTCTGACGAGCTTCCGTTTAACGGGTGAACCTCCGTGCGGCACGCATACTGTGTACCAGTCGTCTCGTCGGCCCCACGACTTGAGGAGGGCCCAGGCAACTTAGTGACTGACGGCACACCGTCCCGCGTAGTGTTCCCGAGCCGAAATATCGTGCCGCGGCCGAGCGTTGATTGGTCGAGTAGTGACCACGCTCGATCTCGACACACAGGCTCGCTCTGGCCGCTGGCGGCCGGCCCCATGGGTCGTTCCGTTGTTTGCGCTCGCCGGAATCGTGCTCGTGCCGTGGACCGTCCTCCTCGTGCGAAGCCTTCCATCCACCCACGCGGCAGCGCACTGGGATATCGCCTGGGCGGGTTTCGACGTCGGCCTGGCACTCCTGCTGCTCGGAGTCGCGATCTCCGGTTGGCGTCGGTCACCGTGGCTCGAAGGGACCGCGACCGCTGCAGCCACCCTGCTCGTCGTCGACGCCTGGTTCGACATCATGACGTCCTCGACCCATCTCGAGCTCGCGATCGCAATAGGCGAGGCCGTGCTAATCGAGCTCCCGCTCGCCGGCCTCTGCTACCTGCTCGCGCGCGACGCCGAGCGGGTACTGCGCCGATGAAGACGGTCGAAGATCCGCTCTCGCCGCAAGCGGACGCGGAATCTGCTACTCGCGCGCGCGTATAGCCCCTAAGGGGACGGCGGAGGACGCCGCCCTAAGGGGACGGAGGAGGACGCCGCCGAGCACGCACCGCTGCCAGAGTAGTCGGCGAGAGTGAGTGCTCAAACAGCCGTCGCACTCCTGCTGGCGCTCGCGTCCACCACGCTGACGAACGTCGCCTACCTGCGCGAGCACGATGCCGCGGCCGCTCTGCCCGCTCTTTCGCTTCGGCGGCCGCTTCACTCGGTGCAAGCGCTCCTGACCGATCGCAGCTGGCTGGCCGGCTTCGCGCTCGAGACCGGGGGCTTCGCGCTCTACGTCGCCGCGCTCGCGCTCGCACCGCTGACTCTCGTTCAAAGCGTCGCCGCGGGGGGGATCGGCATCCTCGCCTTCGTCTCGGCTCGGATGAGGCGGCGCCGCCTCGGCCGCCACGAGCTTGTCGGCGTACTCGTGTCGATGCTCGGTCTGCTCGCGCTGGCGGTGTCGCTGGCGGGCGGCGGTACCGGCGAGGGCACCGGCGGCTCGATCTTCGAGATCGTTCTGTGGCTCGCAGCGACAGCCGGAGCCGCGGTCATCGCGCTTGCGCTCGGAGGGAGGTTCGGCGGACTCGCGGTCGCCGAAGGCGTCGCCGGAGGACTGTTCTTCTCGATCGGTGACATCTCGGTCAAGGTCGCGACCCAGGGAGCCGCTCGGGCGGCTTTCGCGGTCGGCGTGGTCGTCGGCTACTCGCTCGGGACCGCGTTCCTGCAGCTCGGCTACCAGAAAGGCGGCGCACTCACCGTCGCCGGTCTGGCGACGCTGCTGACGAACGCCTTGCCGATCGCAGCCGGCAGCGTCGTTCTCGGAGAGCCCGTCCCATCAGGGGGATTCGGCGCCGTCCGGATCGTCGCGTTCGTGGCTGTCACACTCGGCGCCATCCTCCTCGCACAACCCAACCGCACCCCCGGACAACAGTGACCAATTTCATCACGCAACATGGTCTGCCGCTGCTGTTCGCGGTCGTGATGATCGAGTCGTTCGGGATACCGCTCCCGGGCGAGACCGCGCTGATCGCGTTCGGTGTCCTCGCTTCCCAAGGGCACTACTCGATCGCGTCGGTGATCGTCATCGCAGCGGCCGGCGCAATCGTCGGCGACAACCTCGGCTACTGGTTGATCGGCCGCCTCGGCGGGCGGGCGCTCTTCAGGCGCTGGCGCTGGCTGAACCAGTACAGCGACCGCGTCCTTCCACGCGCCGAAGCGCTCATGGAGCGCCACGGCGGCAAGACGGTCTTCTTCGGCCGCTTCGTCTCTATCTTGCGCTACACCGTCGCCTGGGTCGCCGGCCTTTCGCACATGCGCTGGTGGCGCTTCCTGTTCTGGAACGCCACGGGCGGCATCGCCTGGGCGACGGCTGTCGGATTGACCTCGTACTACGCGGGCAGTGCAGCGGCAAACGCGATCCAGCGCTACGGCCTCTACGCGGGCGCATTCGTCCTCGTCGCGGTCATCGCCGGCTGGCTCGGCCTGCGCTACGCACGCGGACGAGTCGAACGACGGCTCTGAAATCGTCCTCTCGGCTCTACCGCACCCAGAGCTGATCGAGCAGTACGCCCCACTGGGGGTTGTACTGGTAGTTGCCCGCACGCTGCGAGAGGAAGTCGACCTGCTTTGGGTTCACCAGCGGCACCACCGGCGCCTGATCGACGAGCTCGTGGTCGATCTTCGACCAGAGCGAGCTCGCGAGAGCGGGATCACTGGCCTGCAGAGCACGCGCCCGTGTGATCTGCCGGTCGATCTCGGGATCGCAAAACTCGGCGAAATTCGGGTTGTTGCCCGTACCGGGGACGAACGATCGGCAGCTGAGGAGAAAGAAGAAGTTCCACGGGGCCGGAAAGTCTGCGCCCCACGACTGGACACCCGCCTGGACCTTCAGCCGCGAGTCGCCTGCTTTGGCGTAGTACTCCCCGCCGAGGTGCCTCGCCTGGGCGCGGAATCCCAGCTGCTTCAGAAGCGGAGCGGCGACCGCGCCCTCACGAGCTCGCCCACCTTGCTTTGGATTCGACGGGATCCAAACCGTGACCGACGCTCCGCGCGTGCCCGATTCGGCGATCAGCCGCCGCGCTGTCGCCAGGTCAGGTCCGCTCCATGCACCAGACGCTCCGGGCTGCACCGTGAACGGACAGTAAGGCCGGTAACCCGGAAACCCCGGTGGCAGAAACTGGCAGGTCGGTTGCGCAGTATCCGGCCCGCCGAGCGCCCGTACGACGCTGCCCCGATCGACGGCGTAGCTGACTGCGCGCCGCACACGTACGTCATTGAAGGGCGGAAGTCGCGTGTTGAGGAACATGTACGTCGTGCGCGGGAGTGGGTTCTGTCGCACCTGACTCGCGTACCGCGTCTCGAGGTCACCGAGCAGCGTTGGCGAGATGCCGCCACTGTCGAAGGCCATGTCGCCGCTGCCCGACTCGACCGCGTGCACCTGCGCCGCAGGAGCGTGACCGAGCTTCCAGACGATTGCGTCGGGATAGCCCTCCGGCTGGGCGTCTTGTGACCAGATGCGGAAGTGCGGATTGCGGACGAGCCTCAGCCGGCGTCCCGGCTCGTACGTTCGGATCATGTACGGCCCGGTCGCGGGAAGAGGATGCGTGCCGATGTGTTTGGCCGGCGTCGTCGCCGGGACCGCATCGACAGCGGGTAGCGCGAGTTTGTAGAGAAAGTCGGGATCCGGTGCACGAAGATGGAACGTGACCGTCCACGCCCGGTCGTCGGGGATGATCCCTCGCGACAGATCGCAGCGTGCGGGCCTCGCGGCGCATCCCGTCGCGCCGATTACTCCGCCGAAATAGCCGAAGGTCGGCTGAGCCCCTCTGCGGCTGTTGACGATGATGTTCCGCGCAAGTGCCCGGCGGAAGTCCTCCGGCCGGACTAGCGCCCCATTGGAATAGTGAATCCCTCGCCGCAACCTGAAGGTATACGTCCTGCCGCCGTCCGTCGGGGTGGGCAGATCAGTCGCCAAGTCCGGCACGACCTGCGTCCCTTCGACTCCGCCGACCCGCCTGAAGGTCGTCAAGCCGTCGTTCGTCATGATCGTCGTCGCCCAGCCGGCGGTGGTGTAGGCGACCGCCGGATCGATCGAGTCGATGTCGCTACCGACGATGGTCAGGGTTCCGCCTCGATGGCTCGTCGGCGACGCCCCGACTGCGACGAAGACAGCACCGGTCGCGGTCGCCGCAGCGACCGGACGCTGACCGAGGCGAATCGTGCGATCGACGCGGTTCGTCTGCGGCCGGATTCGCGTCAGCGTGTCGTCGAACTCGTTCGCAACCCAGACACCGTCGGAGGCTGCGGCCAGGCCGCTCGGGCCCGCACCGACAGGAATCGTCGCGACAACGCGGTTCGAGCGAGGGTCGATGCGCGAAACGGTCGAGTCGAGCGTATTCGCCACCCACACCGAGCCTGCGCCGAGGGCCAGCGCCGATGGGCCGTTGCCCACGTTGATCGTCAGCACCGGGGCACTCAGGCCAGGCTCGAGCCGCGCGACTCTTCCGCGTGCCTGGTCAACCACCCAAACGGCGCCTTCGCCGGCCGCGATTGCAGCGACGTCGGTGCCGGCGGGGAGCGTTTCGAGGACGCCACCCGTGCGCGGATCGATTTGGGAGACGGTCTGATCGGATCTGTTGGCCACCCAGACACTGCCGAGGCCATAGGCAATCGCCGTCGGGCCGTTACCGACCTGTTTCGTCTGGACGACCTTGTTTGCCCTCGGGTCGATCCGCGAGACCGTCCCGTCGAGTCCGTTCGCCACCCAGACAGCGCCGGCGCCGATCGCGACTCCGGTCGGTCCGTTCCCAACGGGGATTGTCTGGCGGACGGTGAACGTCTTCGGGTCGAGACGTAAGACCGAGTTCTCGCCGGAGCTCGCGATCCAGATCCCTTCAGCTCCGGATGCGATCGCAGCCGGGGCGACGCCGATGCGGGCTTGGCCGACCAGTCTCGCGTCCCGCACGACTCCGACCGCGTCGGCCACCAGCCGGACCTGCCGCTGCTCGTTGCCCGTCAGCGCGATCACGATGAAGACCGCTGACGCGAGGGCAAGCGCGGTCGTCACTGCTACAAGCGCCGTCCTTCTCGAGCGACCTGGCGTGCTCGGCTCGGCAACGGATGCCTCCCGAGAGCCGGGCTTTCTCTTAATCGCCGCGGCCTCGAGGGCGGCGTCTTGCCGCAGAATCGCCTGTTCGAGCTCCTTGAGCGCACGCCCGGGCTCGATCCCGAGCTCGTCGACAAGACGATTGCGCGTCTGCTTGTAGATCGAGAGCGCTTCGGCCTGTCGGCCCGATCGGTAGAGCGCGATCATCAGTTGGGCAGCCGGCCGCTCGCGCAGAGGGTGTTGACGAAGAATCGTCTCGAGTTCCTCCACGAGCTCCGGACCCTCGCCGAGCGCCAGCTCCTCCTCGATCCGTTCTTCGACTGCGCTGAGCCGAAGCTCGTCCAGGCGGGCACCCTCCTGTTCGAGGAAGCGCGCCTCCGCGACGTTCCCCAGCGGCGGACCGCGCCAGAGCGACAGGGCCTCGCGCAGCTTGGCCACTGCAAGCGACGGATCGCCGGCGGCAAGCTCGTCACGCGCTTCTGCGCGCAGCTGCTCGAAGCGGTCGAGGTCGAGCTCGCCCGGCTCAACCCGCAAGCGGTATCCGGCCCCCTCCGTGACGAGTCGCTGCTGCCGGCCCGCCTCGCCTACGAGCGTGCGGCGTAGGCGCGAGACGTAGATCTGAATCATCTTCGGCGCGCTCTCGGGTGGCGACTCGTCCCAGAGGAGGTCGGTCAGTCGGGCGATCGCAATGCGCTCGTTCCGATGCAGAAGCAGAACGGCCAGGAGCGCCTGCTCCTTGCCCGGCACGAACGGAAGCGGACGCCCGTGCTCCAGAACTTCGAGCGGGCCCAGGATCCGAAACTCGAGAGCCCCGGCAGGCGGCACGTCATCTGACGCTAGCACTGCAACTTCGCGCCTTCTAGAGCGGGATTCTCGACCGATTTACCGGCGATTAGCGCCCGAGCAACCTCCCCCGCCCATCCTCCTCGCAAGACCACGCACTCCTTTGTGAGCGATCGAAGAAAGGAAAGCTTTGGACGAGGCGTATCGGATGCTAGGTAGGGAGCACCAGGCCGATCTCGAGCGCGAGGCCCAGAAGCGTCATCTCGCCGCGGCCGTCCGTACCGGGCGGACCGCTCGAACGCGGGCCCCGGACGACCTCGCGCGGCGGAAGCGGGTGCGTTTCATGCCCTCCCGTCTTGCTGCGTTCCTTCGCTGACCTACCCGGGCGGCGGGTGCCGGGCCGGGCGGTTCAGGTGGCGGCTGACTGGGACCAGATGAGGAGGTCGAGGATTCGCACTTCGGTGAGTCGGTACGTGCGACTCGCGAGTTCTCGCTGGATCTCGTGCAGGACCGACGAGTTGCGATCCAGGTCTTCCTTGTAGCTACGGACGAGCGCAGTGGCGCGCTCCCCGAACGACCCCGGCGAGCGAGTACGGCCATCGCCACTCGTCAGATATGCCTGCACGACGCTGTCGAGCATCGGGATCAACGCTGGCCGCTTCCTGTGCAGCGCCTTCGTCATCTTCGAGAAACCGACTCCGCGAATGTCCGCGAACGCGTGGAAGAGCTGCGTCAGCGGGATCCACGGGATCGATCTCGTTGCGTCTGCCAGCGATGCCTCGATACGGATCTTGGACAAGGCTCGTTCGATCTCGCCGCGGCGCTCGAGAATCTCCGCGATCTCGGCCGCCGAGATCCGCGCGCCGCCCCGGTTCGCCAGCCTGAGGTCACTCTCGTCGAATGACGCAAGTCCTGAGCCGTGGGTCTCACGATCGGGATACGCCGCGAGGAACTCGAGCGCCACCTCGAGTGGATTCCCGACCTCGACACCACCACGGAGAATGATCGTGCTCATACCTGCGACGAACGATCGCACGCCGGGAGCTCGACGGTCGGCTATCCCTTCGCGGGTAGCGAGCGGGCGTACCCGGTGCCGAGCTCGACCCACTTGGCGAGCTGGCGTCTGGTGCGAAGGTCTTCTGCGCCGACCCGTAACCACCCCTGCATCGATCGGCCGCGCATCTCCATCAGGCGAGCGTTGGTGGTCGCCACGAGCTTGTCGGATTGCGCCGGGTTTACGCGAACCAGTGCACCGCCCTGGCCGCTTGCCGCCACAGCCATGTTGCCCCCGACCAGGAACGCGAGCCCCCCGAACATCTTCTTCTCGGTCAGATCGGGTTCGCCGGCGACCAGATCGCGTATGCGAGCCGCGAGTTTCTCGTCGTAGGGCATTCCTGGCGACCTCCGCGGGCCAACCTACACGGGGTGGCGCGCCAGGCGCAAGCGCCCGATCCTAGCCCTCGAGGCTCCTAGGCATGCGGTCACGGCGTAACTTCATCTAATGAAGCTACTATTTCCAGTGGAGCTACGACAGAAAAGGTGATGGAACCTTGAGCACGCTGCTGCTTGTCCCACTTGACGACACCGTCGTCTTCCCGAACATGAACGTCACGATCTCGGCCGACGTGGGCGAGGAGGCCCGCGTGCTGCTCGTGCCACGGCACGAGGGCGAATACGCCAAGGTCGGGACAGTCGCCGAAGTCGTCGAACGGGTGCGCCTGCCCGGCGGTCTCGGGGCCGTCAATCTAGTCGGTCTTCACCGTGGAGTCGCCGGCGCCGCCCACACCGACGTTCAGGGCCGGCTCAGGGTCGAGGTGCAAGAACAGCCGGACGTAGAGCCGCCGGGCGTGAGGACCCGCGAGCTCGAGCGCGAGTACCGCGCTGTCGTCGAGGAGATTCTGGAGCTGCGCGGTGACGACGGGCGGATCTCCGCCTTCGTGCGCTCGATTCGTGAGCTCGGCACGCTCGCGGACACCGCCGCCTATGCCCCAGAGATCAGCTTCGAACAGCGGATCGAGCTGCTGGAAGCGGTGGACGTGGTCGAGCGGCTCGAGCTCGCCTTGAGGCTTCAGCGCGAGCGCCTGGCCGAGCTGCAGATCCGTCATCGGATCCGCGAGGACGTCGAGGAGGGTGCTCAGCGCCAGCAGCGCGAATACATCCTGCGCCGCCACTCGAGTCGATTCGCAAGGAGCTCGGAGAGGACGACGCCTCGGTCTCGGACGACTACCGCAGCAAGATTGCCGACGCTGATCTCCCCGACGAGGTGCACGAGCAGGCGGAACGCGAGATCGCACGGCTGGAGCGAATGGGCGACCAGAGCGGCGAGTCCTCCATGATTCGCACCTACCTCGACTGGCTGCTCGCGGTACCTTGGGGCAAGCGCTCCGAGGAGCGACTCGACCCCGTCAACGCGCGCGAGGTCCTGGACAACGACCACGCGGGCCTCACCGACGTGAAGGAACGCATCGTCGAGTACCTGGCCGTGCGCAAGCTCCGGCAGGAGCGCGGCATCGCCGAGGACAAGCGCTCCGGCGCGATCCTGACGCTGATCGGGCCGCCCGGTACGGGCAAGACCTCGGTCGGCGAGTCGATCGCCCGGGCACTCAATCGCGAGTTCGTGCGCATGTCGCTCGGCGGCGTGCGCGACGAGGCCGAGATCCGTGGACACCGCCGCACCTACATCGGCGCGCTGCCCGGCCGGCTCGTTCGCGCGCTGCGCGACGCCGGGACGATGAACCCGGTGATCCTGCTGGACGAAGTCGACAAGGTCGGCGCCGACTGGCGCGGGGATCCCTCCGCCGCGCTCCTCGAGGTGCTCGACCCGGCTCAGAACCATTCGTTTCGCGACCACTATCTCGATGTCGAGCTCGACCTCTCGGAGGTCGTGTTCATCGCCACGGCGAACGTGGCCGAGACGATCCCGGGCCCGCTGCTAGACCGCATGGAGGTCATCCGCTTCGACGGTTACACGGTCGACGAGAAGGTCGCGATCGCGCGCGGCTATCTCTGGCCGCGCCAGCGTGAGCGGGCAGGCCTGCGCGAGGACGAGGTGTCGATCGACGACATCACGCTCGAGCTGATCGTCAGTCAGTACACGCGGGAAGCGGGCGTACGCCAGCTCGAGCGCGAGCTCGGCAAGCTGCTGCGCAAGACAGCGACGACCGTGGCCTCAGGCACCGTGCAGCCACCGATCTCGATCGGCGAGCCGACTGTCCGAGATGCGCTCGGCAAGCAGCGCTTCTATCAGGAGTCCGCCGAGCGGACGGCAGTGCCCGGAGTGGCGACCGGCCTGGCGGTCACGGGTACCGGCGGCGACGTCCTGTTCGTCGAGGCGACCAAGATGCCGGGCAAGGACGGACTCGTCCTGACCGGCCAGCTCGGCGACGTCATGAAGGAGTCGGCACGGATTGCCCTCTCCTACGTGCGGTCGCACGCGGAGCAACTCGGTCTCGACGAACACGTCTTCGAGGACACCAGCTTCCACGTGCACGTGCCTGCAGGTGCGATTCCGAAGGACGGCCCGAGCGCTGGGATCACGATGACGACTGCGCTCGCGTCCCTGCTCACCGGCCGGCCGGTGAAGCACACCGTCGGCATGACCGGAGAGGTCACGTTGCAGGGTCGCGTGCTGCCGATCGGCGGCCTGAAGCAGAAGGCCCTCGCGGCCCACGCAGCCGGGCTGACCGACGTCATCATCCCGGAGCGAAACCGGGCCGATCTCGACGACATCCCCGAGGACGTTCGGAACGAGATGAGCTTCCACCCGGTGATGAGCCTCGACGAGGTGCTCGAGTTGTCGCTCGAGTCGCGCTCGGCGCATGCGCTGTCGTAGCTGCCCGCCGCTCCCCGAGGAGGTCCGCAACGCAGCGGACCTCCTCGAGCGTCGCTGGACGGTCTCGATTCTCTACGTCTCGAACGCGG